>JANOPT010000154.1:0-18486 GCA_031421975.1 Sphingomonadales bacterium
CGCGCCGACATCGAAGCGCAGATTGACGCCAATGACGAGCTTGGTGCTTTGATGCGTGCACTCGACGGCGGCTTCGTGCAGCCAGCGCCCGGCGGTGATATATTAAAGAACCCCGAAGTGTTGCCGACAGGGCGCAACATTCACGGCTTCGATCCCTTCCGCATTCCCAGCAAGTTCGCCTGCATCCAGGGCACCGCGCAGGCTGACCAGCTTCTTGCGCGCCATATGGCAGACGGCGGCAAGCTGCCCGAGAGCATTGCGATGGTGTTATGGGGCACCGACAATCTCAAAAGCGAAGGCGCTCAAATCGCTCAGGTGCTGGCACTCATCGGCGCGCGCCCGCGTTTTGACGATTATGGCCGCCTTGCTGGCGCAGAACTGATCCCGCTTGCCGAACTCGGTCGTCCGCGCATCGATGTGGTCGTCACAATGTCGGGTATTTTCCGTGACCTCCTACCGCTGCAAACGCGGATGATCGCGGACGCATCTTATCTAGCGACCATCGCCGATGAAGCGCCCGAACAGAATTTCGTTCGCAAGCATAGCCTCGCGCATCAGGCGCAACATGGATGTGACCTAGAAACGGCATCCTTGCGCGTCTTTTCGAACGCACAGGGCGCTTATGGCGCGAACGTCAACATGATGATCGACGGCGGCACCTGGACTGACCCGGCAGAACTCGCCGAAATGTTCGAAGCCAAAAAGGGCTTTGCCTATGGCCGCAACGGCGTTCCTACGCAGCACCGCGCGTTGTTCGAAAGCGAACTGGCTGGAGTCGAGCTGACCTACCAGAATCTGGAATCGGTCGAAGCCGGAGTTACAGATATCGACCATTATGTCGACGGCCTTGGTGGCATGAGCAAGGCAGTCGAAAAGGCACGCGGCAATGCAGCGCCGATCTATGTCGTCGATGCCACGCAAGGCGATACGAAAGTCCGCACATTGGGCGAGCAAATCGACCTTGAGACCCGCACGCGGATGCTGAACCCCAAATGGTATGAGGGGATGTTGAAGCACGGCTTTGAAGGCGTGCGCTATCTGGAGTTGCACGTCACCAACACAATGGGCTGGTCGGCGACGACCGGAACCGTTTCGCCTTGGGTGTATCAGAAGATCAGCGAGACCTTCGTGCTCGACCCCGCAATGCGTGCGCGGCTTTCGGACCTCAACCCCAAGTCATCGGCACGCGTTGCCGACCGGTTGCTCGAAGCATGCGAGCGCAATCTTTGGACGCCTGATGCCGAAACGCTCGCTGGCCTGAAAGCCGCCGCTAACGATCTTGAAGACAGGCTCGAAGGCCTGATCCCCGCAGAATGACTGGAGCAGAAACATGACATTGAACCTTTTGGATACAGCTCCCCCTGACGGCGAAGGCAGCGTTCAAGTCGCACTCGACCCGAGCGACAAGATTACCAGCGCCAAAGTCTTCGCGGTTTATGGCAAGGGCGGGATTGGCAAATCGACTACTTCGTCGAACCTGTCGGCGGCTTTCTCGAAGCTCGGCCATCGCGTCCTGCAAATCGGCTGCGATCCCAAGCATGATTCAACCTTCACGCTGACCAAGAAGATGATGCCCACGGTAATCGACGTCCTGGAAACCGTCGACTTCCACAGCGAAGAGTTGCGTCCCGAAGACTATATGTTCGAAGGATATAACGGCGTGATGTGCGTCGAGGCTGGCGGGCCGCCGGCAGGTACCGGTTGTGGCGGATATGTCGTTGGCCAGACGGTGAAGCTGCTCAAGCAGCATCATCTGCTCGAAGACCGCGACGTCGTGATTTTCGACGTTCTGGGCGACGTCGTATGCGGCGGATTTGCCGCACCATTGCAGCATGCCGATGCAGCCATCGTGGTTGCCGCCAATGATTTTGACAGCATCTTCGCGATGAACCGCATCGTTGCCGCCATCAACGCCAAGGCGAAAAACTACAATGTCCGCCTCGCTGGCGTGGTCGCCAATCGTTCGAAGGCAACCGACGAAATCGACCGGTTTGCAGGCGCTATCGGAATGACGCGCCTCGCGCATTTCGCTGACCTCGATGCGATCCGCCGCAGCCGCCTGAAAAAATGCACCCTGTTCGAAATGGACAGCACGCCCGAAGTCGACGCCGCCTGTCAGGAATATATGGACCTTGCCCAAAAGCTTTGGGACGGCGTCGATTATCAGGAAGCAAGCCCGATGAAAGACCGCGACATTTTCGATTTTCTGGGGTTTGAATGATGTTAGAGACCAGCCTCGCTTCGACCACCTACCAGCAGAGCCGCACACGCCTCGAAACCTATTTCGACAAAACTGCGCGCAAGGCATGGGAAGACCTGACCTCTGACGTGCCGGTCAGTGGTATCCGCGCGACGGTCCGAAAGGGCCGCGATGAAATGCGAAACCTGCTGCTCTCGACTCTGCCGTCCGACATGCACGGAATGCGTTTGCTCGACGCAGGTTGTGGCACCGGAGCGCTGGCCATGGTCGCGGCACAGCGCGGGGCCGATGTGGTTGCCATCGACGTATCGCACGGTCTGATCGATATCGCGCAAAAGCGCGCGCCTGCCCATTTGTCTATCGACTGGCGTGTGGGCGATATGCGGAGCCATAATCTCGGCATTTTCGATCATGTGATCGCGATGGACTCGCTCATCCATTATGACGAAAACGACATCATCGGCGTGCTCAAGGCGTGGAGCCAACGCGCCAATCAAGTTGCCTTCACTTTCGCCCCCGGCACCCCGTTGCTGCGAACGATGCACTTTGTCGGGAAAGCTTTCCCACGGGGTGACCGGTCACCGGCCATTCTGCCGGTATCAGAAGCGCGCCTTTCGCATGACATCGGCGAAGCCCTTCCCGAATGGAGCATTGATTTCACCCAGCGGGTCTCGAGCGGCTTTTATAAATCCCAGGCAATGGGACTGAGCCGCCGATGAACGAAAAGCCGTCAGCAACAACTTTCTGGCAGACCGTGGGAACGCGGTTCTTGCCATTTGCTGACGCTGCCACGGCCGATCTTCCGCTTGCGCGTTTGTTGCGCCTTGCTTTGTTTCAGGTCAGCGTCGGGATCGCGGCGGTGTTGCTAAATGGTACGCTTAACCGCGTGCTTATTGTCGAACTCAATACACCGACCTGGATTGTTGCCTTGATGATCGCCATTCCGTTGCTTGTCGCGCCATTTCGCGCGCTGATCGGCTATCGCTCGGACACTCATCGCTCGGTCCTCGGATGGCGCCGGGTGCCCTATATCTGGTTCGGATCCTTGGGCCAATTCGGCGGCCTGGCGATCATGCCATTTGCACTCATCCTGATTACTCGTGCCGATACCTTTGCATTGGGCGTAGGCGCTGCGTGTTTGTCTTTCCTGCTCACTGGGGGAGGGATGCACGTCACGCAGACCGCAGGCCTTGCGCTGGCCACGGATATTGCGTCCGAAGAAAAGCGCCCGCGCGTTGTCGCTTTGCTTTATGTCATGCTGCTCGTTGGTATGATGTTGGCGGCCTTCACGATCGGCAATTTACTGGTTGATTTTAGTGCCACAAAATTGGTGCAGGTCATTCAGGGTGCCGCTGTGCTGACGATGGTTCTCAATATTGCTGCGCTTTGGAAGCAGGAGGCTCGCAATCGCAGCGTAACCACATCGACCAAAGCCGACCCGCGTTTTGCCGATATCTGGGCGTCCTTTACCGCCCAGCCCAATGCCAAGCGCCTGCTGCTAGCCATCGGCGTTGGCGCGATGGCCTTTGCGATGCAGGATGCGCTGCTCGAACCTTATGGCGGCGAGATTTTGGGTCTGTCAGTGGGTGGAACAACTGCGCTGACTGGCGCGTGGGCGATCGGGGCGTTGATCGCTTTTGCCTATAGCGGACGCAAGCTGTCCATCGGTGCCGACCCGTTGCGCCTAGCAGGGATGGGGGCGGTTGCCGGTGTCGCCGCTTTCCTGATGACAATATTTGCCGGGCCGCTGGCATCAGTGCCGCTGCTTTATGCCGGAGCTGCGGTCATCGGCTTTGGCACCGGGCTATTTTCCGTGGGCACGATGATCGCCGCGATGGGACTGGCGCAGAAGGGGTCGGCAGGACTGGCGCTTGGTGCATGGGGCGCTGTGCAGGCAAGCTGTGCAGGTGCTGGTATCGCGCTCGGCGGGTTGATCCGCGACGGTGTCGCATATGCGGCGTTGCAAGATGCCATGGGTGCGACGCTTGCCTATCGCGCGACCGGATATGGCACCGTCTACGCTATCGAAATTATGTTGTTGCTGGTGACTTTGGTGGTGCTTGGCCCGGTCATCGGCCTGCACCTTGACCATAAAAAAATGACGAGTGAGAGCTTTGGCTTAAGTGAGTTTCCGACCTGAGGCAGGGAATGTGAGGAGGGAAGTGTGATGATGGACGATATGAAAATTGTGGGTACTCTGGATGTGACCGAATTGCTGTTTTATGCGTTCGTGTTTTTCTTCATCGGACTTGTCGTGTATCTTCAGCGTGAAGGTCGCCGCGAGGGGTTCCCACTTGAAGACGAAGCGACTGGCCGTGTCGATACCCCTGGCGGGATTTTGTCGATCGGGTCGCCGAAAACTTTTCGGATGCCGTTCGGGCGTCCGGACATCACGGTCCCCAATGGTCCCCGAGATACGCTCGACCGGCCATGGGCGCGAACGTTCCGTTCTCCCGGTGCGCCTTATTACCCAACCGGAAATCCGCTGGTCGATGGCATCGGCCCGGCAGCATGGGCAGACCGCGCCAAGCACACCGATCTGGATGGGGAAGGCCGCAACCGCATCGTGCCGATCGGCGCTGCAGAGCATATCTCGGTCCATCGCAACGACGCCGATCCGCGGGGCATGTCGGTTATCGCCGCCGATGGTGCAGTGGCTGGAACTGTAACCGACCTGTGGATCGACCGCGCAGAACATGTCATTCGTTATCTCGAAATCGACACGGGCACCAAAAAAGTGCTCGCGCCCATGGGCATGGCGAAGGTGAAAGGCAGAAAGGGCCAGGTAGACATCGACGCGATTAACGCTGCTGATTTTGCCGCCGCGCCGGTGCCGATGACGCCTGGTCAGATCACGTTCTACGAGGAGGAACGTATCGTTGCCTATTTTGGTGGTGGCTATCTTTACGCCAACAGCGCGCGTCAGGAACCGCTGATATGAGCGAATACGACCATGAGCCGGTTCGGGGCCTGCCCGGTGCGTTGCCCGGTGACGAGCAAATCATCTGGCAATCCGCCCCGGACTGGCAACATCTGGCCAAGGCCGCCCTGCACATTCGACTGTCCGCCGCTTATTTTGTCGCGATTGTCCTTTGGGCATTATCGCGCTCCGACCTGAATACAGCTGCGGCGGTGGCCGTGCTGGGTTCGGTCGTCATCGGGCTGTTCACTTTATTTGCGTGGGGTGTCGGCCGCACCACAGTCTACACGCTGACCAACAAGCGTGTCGTGCTGCGGATCGGCGTGGCGCTCAACAAATGCATCAATCTGCCATTGTCGGAAATCGAAACGGCCAATCTGAAAATGCTGCCGGACGGGCATGGCAATATCGTCCTCGATCTCAAAGGCATGCCGCGGCTTGGCTATATCATGCTGTGGCCGCACGCGCGTTCGCTTCGTTTCGTGCGCCCGCAACCCATGCTTCGTGCGATACCCGATGCCCGCAACGTCGCGGCATTGCTGTTCAAGGCGACGCAGCAGGTTCAGGTGGTCGCCCCTGCCGACGCGCGATTGCCGCAAAGCCGTGACATCCCGCTGATGGGAGTTCCGGCATGAGCCACGCGGTCAATCACGACCCGACGGTGCCGCGCGGCGCGCTGATCGGGGTGGCGGCGATACTGATTTTTACGATGGCGATGACCGGCGCTGTCCGGTTCGGGCTGATCCCGCAGTCCGCCGACCCTGCGGCATCGCGCGCTGCAGCAGACGTCACCGCTGTCCAGACGCGCAATCTGCGCTTTGCCGACCGGACCGATGGCGCGGTGGTAATCAGCGATGCAGACACCGGAGACACCGTAAAAATCATTGAGTTCGGCCAAGGCGGCTTCTTGCGGGCAACCATGCGGCGGATGGCAAAAGCGCGTCTGGCGGCGGGCGTCGGTGCAGATCCCGCATTCAAACTGACGCGGTGGGAAAATGGTGCGTTGTCGCTGCGCGATCCCGAGACCGGGCGGCAAGCTGAACTTTATGGCTTTGGTGCCGACCACACAAAAACTTTTGCCGACATGCTGCCGGAGCCTTCGCTTTGACCAGGCTCCTGTCATCCGAAACGTTCGACACGCCCTGCCGGATCGAGGTCGAGCAAAGCGCTGAGCATTTTCACGCCCATGTCGAACTGGACGGGGACATCGAAATTCGGCCTGGCGATCGTGTGCAGGTTCATGGCGACCCGATCATGGTCGCGTTTGGCGAAAGCGTCGTTCTGCATCGCCATGCCACCGTCCGCCGCGCAGGATTACTGCGCCGCGCCTGGACTAAATTTTCCGGTCATTTCGAAATGGCCGAACTGTACGAAGTTAGCTTTACGCCAGGGAGGCTTTGATGAACGCGCCGGTAAAAATCGCAAGGCCGCCCGTCGCCGGGCACGACACAATGGCAATTGCGCGTTCCGATACCGTGTTAGCGCCGCGTTTTTACACGACTGATTTCGCCGCGATGGACCGCATCGATGTCTCGCCGGTCCGCGACGAATGGGAGGCGTTGATGGAAGAGATGGAAGAAGATCGCAACAAGCGGCACTTTCGCAAAACCCCTGCATTCGATGGCGTGATCGAAGGGCTGGAGCCTGAATTACAGAAGGAATTCATCGATTTTCTCGCCAGCTCGCTAACCAGCGAATTTTCCGGCTGCATCCTTTATGCCGAAATCGCCAAACGCACAAAAAATCCCGATGTGAAGCGGTTGTTCAAGTTGCTGGCGCGGGATGAAAGCCGCCATGCCGGATTTATCAACGAAACGCTGAAAGGTGCCGGCATCGGCATCGATTTGAGTTTCCTGACCAAGACCAAGAAATATACTTTCTTCAAACCAAAGTTCATTTTCTACGCCGTCTATCTGTCCGAGAAAATCGGTTATGCGCGATACATTGCGATCTTCCGCCATTTGCAGCGCAATCCGCAGAACAAGTTTCATCCAATTTTCGACTGGTTCCAGGATTGGTGCAACGATGAATTCCGCCACGGCGAGGCGTTTGCGATGCTGATGCGCGCAGACCCGAAATTGCTAACCGGTGCAAACAAGCTCTGGATCCGTTTCTTCCTGCTGTCGGTCTATGCCACCATGTATGTGCGCGATCATAACCGGCCCGTGTTTCACAAAGCGCTCGGCGTCGATCCGGCGGAATATGGCTATGATGTATTTTCGATCTGCACGACGATAAGCCGTCAGGTTTTTCCGGTCGAAATCGACACCGATGATCCGCGTTTTCGTACCCTGATGGAGGCGCTTCGCATGGCGTCGGTGGGCGTGGAAAATGCAAAGCTGCGCGGCGGTATCGCGGGTGCATTTGCTCGTGTCGGACATATTGCAAAGGCTGGCTTCTGCTTTGCACGCATGTATTTCATGAAGCCACGCGCCAATGAACTGCCTCGTCAGATCCGGCTGTCGCCTGCATGGTGAGCGGCCTCGGCCTTGCCCTGCCTTTTGCGGTGGTGATTGCGCTCTGGTTCGTGAGCACCGGACTGGTCGCCATGATCAACCACCGCCTTCGCCAGTCGTTCGGTCGCGCGGTTGTCATCGCTGGGATATGCGCCTCATTAGGGCTGGCGTTGCTGGTTCTGACCAGCCAATCGACCGCCATATGGGCGGCCTATGCGTCTTTTGTCGGCGGACTGCTGATCTGGAGCTGGCATGAAATCAGCTTTCTAACCGGAGCAGTCGCCGGGTCGCATCGCGATGTGTGTCCGCCGGACGCGACGGGCTGGCGCCGCTTTTCACTGGCGACCATGGCGTTGATACATCACGAAATCGCGCTGGCCATGACGGCTGCGCTGTTGTTGTCGCTAGGCGCTGTGACATTGAACCCGACCGGGGCTTACACCTTTGCCCTGCTGCTGATTTTCCGGCTGTCGTCGAAGCTGAACATATATTGGGGCGTACCGAATATGAGCGACGAGTTATTGCCGCTCCATCTTGGTTACCTGAAAAGCTATTTCGGACCAAAACGTTTGCGGCCGATGCTGGTGTTTTCGATTCTGGCCATTGTCGGGCTGGGGGGGTATTTCGCCAACGCGGCTGTTCAAACGAGCCAGCCACACATAGCCGTGCAGGCAAGCCTGTTATGCTGCCTGTGTCTATTGGCAGCGCTGGAGCATCTGTTTCTTGCCATTCCGTTTCGCGACTCCGCGTTGTGGAACTGGGCACTGGAAACGAAAAACAAAAAAACACAGATTTGAAGAGGGAGCAGGGGATGGACTACGAGGCATATTTTGGCAATGAACTGGCCGCCGTCCGTGAGGAGGGGCGTTACCGGGTTTTTACCGAAATCGAGCGTAAGGCCGGATCATTCCCGCATGCGACACGCTATGTGGACGGCGGAACAACCAATGTCACTGTCTGGTGCTCGAATGACTATCTTGGCATGGGGCAGCATCCCAAAGTCCTGGCAGCCATGCATCGCGTGCTCGATGAATGTGGGGCGGGTTCGGGTGGCACGCGCAACATTTCCGGCACCAACCACAATCATGTTTTGCTCGAAAATGAACTGGCGGATTTGCATAACAAGGAAGACGCGCTGCTGTTTACTTCGGGATATGTGTCCAACTGGGCGGCGCTTGGCACCCTGGCCGCGAAGATCCCGAACTGCATGGTGATGTCCGACGCGCTAAACCACGCTTCGATGATCGAAGGCATCCGCCACAGCCGTGCAGACCGCATGGTGTTCGAACATAATTCGCCTGAAGACCTGGATCGCAAACTAAGCGACCTTGATCCCTCCCGTGCGAAGCTGGTTGCGTTCGAAAGCGTCTATTCGATGGATGGCGACATCGCTCCGATTGCCGAGATTCTCGACGTCTGTGAAAAACATAATGCGATGAGCTATATCGACGAGGTCCATGCGGTCGGCCTCTATGGCCCCCGCGGTGGCGGGGTTGCCGAGCGCGAGGGGCTGATGGACCGGATTACCGTTATTGAAGGCACGCTTGGGAAAGCCTTCGGCGTTATGGGCGGCTATATTGCGGCGTCACGCGACCTGTGCGATTTTGTTCGCACATTTGCCAGCGGCTTCATCTTTTCGACCGCGCTTCCACCCGCGGTCGCCGCTGGCGCCTGTGCCAGTATCCGGCATTTGAAGGACAGCCAAGCCGAACGCGATCTCCATCAGGACCGCGTTGCCAAGGTGCGCGGCGCGTTGGACCGGATGGGCATCCCGCACATTCCGAACCCCAGCCATATCATCCCGGTGATGGTAGGCGACGCGCACAAATGCAAATTCATCAGCGACTGGTTAATGGACAATCACGGTATTTATGTGCAGCCGATCAATTACCCGACCGTGCCGCGCGGAACCGAACGGTTGCGGATCACGCCATCACCTGTCCACAGCGATCATGATATCGATCGCCTGCTTCGTGCTCTGAGCGAAATCTGGTCGCAATGCGAACTCGCACGGCGCGATATGGCTGCCTGACATGGTCGAATAGACATAAAAAAGGCCGGGCTAGACCCGGCCTTTTTTGTTGATGCTGGCTGCACTGCTTACGCAGGATTTTCCAGATAAGCGATCAGATCCGCACGCTTTTGTGCATCCGGCAAACCCGCAAAAATCATCTTGGTTTTGGGAACGACGCGCTGCGGCTTTTCCAGATATTGGAACAGTTTCTCTTTGGTCCAGGTGATACCGCTGCCCGAGTTAGCGGCCGAGTAAGCAAAACCTGGCACGGTACCCGCAGCACGACCAATAATCCCGTTGAGCGATGGGCCTGTCTTGTTAACGCCCGCGTCGGTTACGTGACAAGTCCGGCATTGTGCAAAAACTGCCTTGCCCGCAGCGGCGGTGCCAGTGAAACTGGCAAAGGTGGTGCCATCCATGGTGGTCACATCGGTTGCTGTTGGTGCGGCAGCAGCAGCAGGTGCTGCCACGGGTGCGGGCGCTGCGGCAGGTACAGCAGCCGGGGCTGCGACCTCTGCTGTTTTCGCAGTGTCGCTATTGTCCGAACCGCCGCCCGAGCAGGCGGCGACCAATGCCGACAATGCGATGACGCCGGCTAGTGTTCTTGTCTTGACCATAATTTCTCCTATCCCGTGTAAATTGACAGCATAGTCAATATTTTACGTTCTCTACCCGATGTAAACTTACCGCAGTTCGAAGGTGATTGGAAGCCGAATATGCGCGGCTTTCAATCGTCGGCAATACGGGTATTTGCCTTGCCCGTTTCCTTCAACACTTTGTGGCGCAGGCGGTTTACCAGCAGGTAGATGAGCAGAACCACAGGCAGCGTCACCGCACCGATAAACAGGTCGGTTTGCGATCCTGCCGGCAATGCGCCAACCCCCTTGGCCATATATGCGATCAGGCCGACGATATAATAGGCCGCCGCAATAACCGACAGCCCTTCGACCAGGGTCTGTAACCGTAACTGCAACTGCGTCGACCGTTCCATCGACCGCATCAGGCTGAGATTTTGCGCCTTGATGCGGCTGTCGATGCGAACGTCAAGAGTGTGCATCACACCTGAGATACGCTCGGCGATATGGCTCAACCGGGTGCGGAAAACCGAACAGGTGCGCGATGCCGGCACCAGCCGCCGTTCCGTAAAATCGGTAAGGCTTTGATAATTGGCAATCGGCTGGACATTCAACGATGCAAGCCGGTCCGCCGCAACCTCTGCATAAGCCGCAGTGGCACTTAGCCTGAACCCGGTCGCTGACCGTATCAGTTCGAGTTCTGACGAGAGCGTCGCTAACTGGTTCAGCAGCGTTTCATCGTCCTCGTCCGCAGTTGCCACACGTTGTGCATGTTCTGATAATTTCTGTTCCAGATGGTCCAGATCCGGTCCATATTTCTGCACCGTTGGAAATCCCAGCAGCGCGAGATTCCTGTAGTTACCAAGTTCCTGCATACGCTGGATAATCCGTCCGCGTTCGCCGTCACCCACATCGCCTGCGGTAACCAGCAATCGACCATAACCATCGCTGTGGATGCTGAAATCGGACCAGATCCGCATGCCTGCGTTGATGTCGCAACAGACCATTTCATGAGTCGATATGCCCAGCTTTTGAAGCTGGGCATCGATATCGGTGGCATCTGCAATGACCTGGATGTGCGTTGCGCGAACAACACCGCCAGGCCATTGTTCAAGCCACTGGATATAGGGGTTCCTGATTGAATCCGATGTTTCTTGCGGAAAAATTAACGTCAGCGTGCTGGCTTCGGTATGCCGTTCCCACAGGAAATATATGCCTGAATGCGTGTGGCCCGATCCATGACGGGCAGCTAATGTCCATTCGTCAAAATCGGGTTTGTCGTTGATCAGCCAGCGATCCTCGTCGCTGCGTTCGTTCTGTTCGATCAGCCGGACGACCTGATAAATCTCGCAATGCCGGCTGACCGGTGCGAAACGGCGTAACCGCATCTCGTCAACAGCCCATCGCCGGAGCGGATGTTCGGTAAAGCTCATCCCATGTGTATCAGGCAATACAGCATCAATGTCTATAGTGGGGCGTGCGCGACAGTTACCCTAAAATACCGCATGTTGACCCAGGTCAGCCGCCAAGTTATCGCCGATCATCCGCTGATAATGCTGGTGCAATGTATCGGTGCCGGTCGAGGGTGTCGCGTCCGCATTATAGGCGCCGGTCTGCGGATCGATCACCAGCATTGACTCCGTCGCATAATAGCGCCCGATGCGTGCCAATCCGGCTTTTCGTGCCGCTGCCGGAAACAGCCATCCGCACATCGTCAACCCTATGATGACGGCATCGAGAAATTTGACTGGCACATGCCGGAACCGTGGTGTTTTTCCCAGCAATGTAAAAAGCATATCGCCCTGCTGCTTTGGCGTGATGGCGTTTCCAGGTCCGCCGATCGGCAAAATGCGGTTGTGCCGGTCGTGCCGTTCAATGCAATCCGCCATATACTCAGCAAGATTCGCATCGCTAATCGGTTTGCATGCGGTGAGCTCGCCGGTGCCGAACACAAGGAATGGCTCGCCCTTTTTGATGCGCTCGACCTGGCCTGACAAGGATTTGAAAAATGCCGTCGGCCTGATGATCGAATAGATAAGGCCTGAACCAACCAGCGCCTTTTCAAAAGCCAGCTTTGCGCGCTGGAATTCGAGTTGCGGCTTCTGGACGCATATTGCTGAAAGCAGAATAAATTGCGGTACCCCAGCCGATCGGGCTGCTGACAATATATCGACATGGGCGCGATAATCGATCTTCCACGCATCGGCTGGGTTGCCGTCGCGTGATGCAAGGCACGAAATCACCACATCGAACGTTTCGCCGCGCAACGCGTCGCCGGAAATGGATTTGGGATCGGTCACGTCGCCATAGCGAATGTCGGCGCCATGCAATGGAGCGGAGCCGCCAGCGTTATCGCCACCGCCCGGGGGATTTTGCCGGATAAAACAGACCGTGTTATAACCCCGCCGAACCAAAGTTGCGGTGACCGCGCGACCGATGGTTCCGGTTGCGCCAAGTACCAGGATTCGTTTCGGGGTTGGTGTAGCTTGCGCGTCCGTCATAGGTGCTTTCTGCCATCTCCAACCGCGCGTGCGGATGCCTCTGTCGATATTGCTTTGCGACCGACGCTAGCCCGTGACCCCGGAAATTAGCAACGATATTTACATGAATCGTTTACCGCAGCCTGACAGTTGCCTGCAAGCCGTCGCTTTTGCCATATGTTCGGGTTTCGGCGTGGGCCGGTGGTGCTGCTGGGGAGGATTGAACTCCCGACCTCGTCATTACCAATGACGCGCTCTACCACTGAGCTACAGCAGCTTCCATAGAAGGTGCGGCCCTATGCGAAGGCTCACGCTTAATGTCAAGCGGCTTGCGGATGGCCGCACCATTTGGCATCGGTAATCATGGCCAAGGACGCAGCAGATAAAGACCGCATCAAGGCAGCACGGTTGCGCGAGGCGCTGAGAGCCAATTTGCGGCGTCGCAAGGTTCAAGCACCGACACCCCGGACGAAGCCGAGCGAACCCGATGACGCGGGCTAGCTTAGCTATCCGAGATAAGGCTGCTGACTTTGCCGCCAAGTGCGCGTCGCCCGTCCATCGTCGCCCGGGTAAGCTCCGACTGACCGCTGCGTAACTGGCTGGGGGTAAGCCCGGTGAACTGCTTTACCTCGCGAATCAGGTGCGATTGGTCATAAAAGGCAAGTCCGAGTCCGGCATCGTCGAGGCTGTCGCCATGGGCTAGTGCCTGGGCGGCGCGGAGCGCGCGATATTTTCGGGCCAGTTTTTTGGGCGGCATACCATA
The DNA here is from genome assembly GCA_031421975.1 of Sphingomonadales bacterium. Classification (GTDB taxonomy): domain Bacteria; phylum Pseudomonadota; class Alphaproteobacteria; order Sphingomonadales; family Sphingomonadaceae; genus Sphingorhabdus_B. The sequence goes on from JANOPT010000154.1 coordinate 13,409, forward strand.
ATATCGTTTTGTCATGCGCTCTAGCTGTCGCAACGAGAGCGCCGTGCGGCTGGCAAGCAGATCGACATCGGGATCACCCGGTTCAGCAAGCCAGGCATCTACTTTGCTGGTGAATTCAAACGGCGCGGTAGTTTTGTGGCGAAAGATATCTTCTGCCGCGAGGCAACCGATTTCAATCTGGTCGGCGAAATCCGCATTTGCAATCAACTGGTCCCGGACAGCGATTATCCAGTCGCCAAAGATCAGGCGGCCATCGAATGCCTTGTCGACATAATCCTCGGCATCGCAACCCATCAAGGCAGCCCAGCCTGCGGGCAACAAGCCCCAACCGAAAATCGAAAGCGGACAATGCGATTTGGCGATGACCGGACCAGTGGTCGGCCCGATGACCGTCACGGGAAAAGTTTCCACAACCTCACCGGTGGTAAAATGATATTCGCCGGTACCACGCAACTGAAACCGGAATTGTGCCCGGTCAGCCCGTTCGATTTCAGAAAATTCTTCCCCCTCGAAGTCGAGGCGGTACAGCGACGAGACCAATGCCGCCAGATGGCCATCAGGGGCTTCATATTGAACTTTTATCATATGACCCTTTTGAGAAGAGCATACACCTGTGCCAGACACAAAAAAAGACCCGCGTTTTACAGCGGGTCTAATAGGAAAAAGAACTCCGCGTTTTTCAACGTCGAGCCCTTCGGGTCGCACAGCCCCTATCCGCCTTAATTGTAAAATGCTCTTGCACGGAATCGTCATGGCGCGCGATTACATTTGACATTTTCGGCCAAACTGTAGGTTGTGAACGATAACACGCTGGAAAAAGGGGTTTCTTACGGTTCTGTTACACCGACATTGCGCGCCGGCGAAGACTCGGCGATAGGAATTTATGCTTTATCGCTTGGCTCAACCCCTGGTCTTCTTGCTTGATGCAGAAAAGGCCCATAATCTGTCGCTTGCTGCGTTGAAATTCGCACCGATTCCGGCCGCGGCAAGCGACCATCCACAGCTTGCACAGAAAGTTGCCGGGCTGCGGTTTCCAAACCCGGTCGGTCTTGCTCCTGGATATGATAAGAATGCCGAAGTGCCAGTTGAAATTACGCGGCTTGGTTTTGGCTTTACCGAAGTGGGCACGCTTACGCCGCAGCCGCAGGCGGGCAATCCAAAGCCGAGGCTATTCCGGCTGGTCGAAGACCGTGCAGTCATCAACCGGATGGGGTTCAACAATGATGGGCAGGACGCGGCGATTGCCCGGATACGCAACATTCCTGCAGGCGCACTGCGTGGTCCGCTGGGCATCAACATCGGCGCGAACAAGGATAGCGCCGACCGAGTCGCCGATTATGTTACCGGTGTCCGGACGATGGCGCCTGATGCAGATTATCTGACGATCAACATCAGTTCGCCCAACACACCTGGTCTTAGGGCTTTGCAGGATAAAAGCGCGCTGGACGATTTGTTGGCCCAGGCGATGGCAGCGCGAACCGATGCGACGCCGGTTTTTCTGAAAGTTGCCCCCGATCTGGAGCCTGACGATATAGATGACATTGTCGAGATATCGATGGCGCGCGGCATCGCGGCGCTGATCGTTTCCAACACTACTATTACCCGTCCGCCGCTTCGGTCGAGACATGCGGGCGAGAGTGGCGGGCTGTCAGGTGAGCCGCTTCGTGACCTTGCCCAGCAACGGTTGCGCGACTTTCGCAAGGCCAGCGGCGGGCGCATGCCGTTGATCGGCGTCGGCGGTATATCGTCGGCCGAAGACGCCTATGCCCGCATTCGCGCGGGCGCGTGCCTCGTGCAAATATACAGCGCGTTGGTTTATGAAGGGCCAGGGCTCGCTCGCAAAATCAACGACGGATTGTTGCGGTTGCTGCAACGCGACGGATTGACGGACCTAAGCGAGGCAATCGGGGCCGACGGATAAATCTGCGCTTGGCATTGCCGTCATTACGCGACTAGGTTGCGGCTATGAACAAGCTCACCTTTGCGATCATCGCTTTCGCCATCGCCTCCCAGCCCGCCGTGGCGCAAAATGGGGGGGTTGCATCATCTGCCGATTCTCGCGTGACCGATGCCGGCGTCGAAATGCTGCGCCAGGGCGGTTCGGCCGCCGATGCCGCCATGGCCATGATGCTGGCACTGACCGTGGTCGAACCACAATCAAGCGGCATCGGCGGCGGAGGCTTCTTATTGTATCAGGACGCTGGCAAAGGCGTTCTGAGTACCATCAACGGGCGCGAAACCGCGCCAGCGGCGGCCACTGCCGACCGTTTCGTCGGGGCAGACGGCAAACCGCTTGGTTTCATGCAGGCGTTTCAGGGTGGCCGTTCGGTCGGCGTGCCGGGCAATATCCGGCTGATGGAAGAAACGCATAAACGGTGGGGCAAGCTTGCCTGGGCAAAGCTTTTCAAACCAGCGATCCGGCTTGCGGAAAAGGGCTTTGTCGTCAACAAAACGCTTGAGTCGCGGTTGCAGGGCATTCAGCCGCTATGGTCCGGTTTTGCCGAGGCGCAGTCGATTTACTGGACCAGGAACAAGCCGCTGAAGGCGGGCGTGCGGTTCAGGAACCCCAAATTGGCCGCGACGCTGAAGGTTCTGGCGAAAAAGGGGCCGGATGCCTTTTACACCGGAACGATTGCCAGCCAGATTGTGAATGCAGTCGCAACGAGCAAACTGAACGCGGGGGACATGACAATGGGCGACCTCGCGCAATATCGCGCCAAGGAACAGCAGGCTGTTTGTGCGCCATATCGGGTTTATGTCGTGTGCGGCATGGGGCCGCCGTCGTCCGGCGCGACAACGGTTCTCCAGATTCTGGGCAGTTTGCAACGTTTCGACATGACGGCATCGGGCAAGGACAATCCGCAGAGCTGGCATCTGATCGGTCAGGCGATGCAGCTGGCTTATGCCGACCGGGAAAAATATCTGGGCGATAGCGACTTTGTCGATGTGCCGGTCGCTGGCCTGATTGATCCAGAATATATCAAGCAACGATCCGCATTGATCGACCCACAGAAAGCGCGTGCCGATTACCCCGCCGGAAATCCTCCAGGAGCAAGCGCGCGCACCGCTGCTGTATCCAGCGAGGTTGCCGGCACGACGCATTTCACCGCAGTCGATTCACGGGGCAATATCGCCAATATGACGTCGACAATCGAAGGTCCGTTCGGAAGCCAGCTGGTCGCCGGTGGCTTTTTCCTCAACAATGAACTGACCGATTTTACCTTTGCACCGGAAAAGGATGGCGCGCCGGTCGCCAACCGCGTGGCGGCGGGCAAGCGGCCGCTATCGTCCATGTCGCCGACCATCGTGTTCGATGCACAGGGACGGGCCGTACTCGCGCTGGGTTCGGCAGGCGGCAAACGGATCATCATGCATGTTACCAAAACGCTGATCGGCGTGCTCGATTTCGGCCTGCCGCTTGATCAGGCGATTGCCCTTCCGAACATTTTTTTCGACGACGGCCATCTGGAGGTGGAGCAGGGAACGCCACTTGCAATTATGGCAGAACAGCTCGTAAAATACGGCCAGGATGTACAACCGACCGATCTTGGGTCCAAGGTCAATGGCGCGCAGTGGATGGATAGCCGCTGGACGGGCGCATCCGATCCACGAAGCGCAGGGACTTCGGCGGTCATCGATTCCAAAGGCGCGGTAACTGTAACCGCACCCGGTCCGGATGAAAGGGCGCCTGTCGAAAGTGTGGGCTGAAGGCGAAAGCCAGATTGCACGAGGCGCATGGCGGCGCTAGCGTCATGAGATGATGAATCCGAAAACGGATCATATGGGGCATTCCAAGGAGAGCATGGTGGCTGCCGAGCAATTTGACGATTTTGACAGCTTTGCAAATTTGGTGTCGATGTTTTTGGCCCGTTCGCGGTTTCGCGGCGATGCCCCGTTTCTGTGGACCAAGGACGACGGGAAATGGAATTCGATAAGCTGGGCCGAGGCGGCTCGCCAAGTAGCGGGCTTTGCCAAGGCATTGCGCGAAATGGGACTGGAAAAAGGGGACCGCGTCATGCTGGTGTCCGAAAATCGCCCCGAATGGTGTATTGCCGATCTTGGGATTATGGCCGCAGGCTGCATTACCGTGCCGACCTATACGACCAATACGCCGCGCGACCATCAGCATATCCTTGACAACAGCGCGGCGCGGGCGGTGATTGTATCGTCGGTCAAACTCGCCAAAAACGTGATGCCGGCCGCACTTCAGTCGTCGCAAGCTGAATTTATTATCGCCATGGAGCCGCTGCCATCCACGCAACAGGGGCAGCTTTCGGTGCACAGCTGGTCGGATATGGTTCGCGGGACCGAGGCGGACGTCCGCGCAACCGAAGCGGCCATGAAGACAGTGTCGCGGGATGACCTGGCCTGTATCATCTACACCAGCGGCACCGGAGGCGCGCCGCGCGGTGTGATGCAACAGCATGGCGCGATACTCCACAATGCAGACGGCGCCGCTGCGGTACTGCGGGAAGATTTCGGGCTTGATGAAGAGGAGGTTTTCCTTTCGTTCCTGCCCCTGTCGCATGCGTACGAACATTCAGGCGGACAGTTTCTTCCGATCGGTGTCGGTGCACAAATCTATTATGCTGAAGGGTTGGAAAAACTCGCCTCCAATATCGAGGAAACACGGCCTACGCTGATGGTGGTTGTCCCTCGACTGTTTGAGGTGCTGCGGCAACGGATCATCAAATCGGTGGAGAAACAGGGCAAATTTCCCAACTATCTGCTCGATCATGCGCTGACGATTGGCGAGCGCGATTATGGCGGCAGGAAACGGCTGATTGATGCGCCTATGCGGCTAGTCCTGTCGCGAACGATAAAGCCCAAAATCCAGGCGCGTTTCGGCGGGCGGCTCAAGGCGATGGTATCGGGCGGTGCGCCGCTCAACCCCGATATCGGCGTTTTCTTCCAGTCATTGGGCATATTGTTGCTGCAAGGTTATGGTCAGACCGAGTCGGGCCCCGTTATAAGCTGTAACCGGCCCAAGGTCGGCATCAAGATGGATACTGTCGGGCCGCCGCTTAAAAACACCGAGGTAAAGATTGCAGAGGACGGCGAGATACTGGTGCGCGGAC
>JANOPT010000155.1:0-4391 GCA_031421975.1 Sphingomonadales bacterium
TCGAACACCACGCTGGCGCTGGTGATGCCCACTCTGGCCTATGGCGGGTCGCTTTACATGATGCCGAAATTCGACGCCGGTCGCTATCTGGAAATCGCAGCGCACCAGGCCATCACACATACGATGCTGGTGCCGGTCCAGTATAAACGGCTGATGGAATATGAGCGCTTCGATGATTTCGATCTGTCCGCGTTCCAGATAAAATATTGTACAAGTGCGCCTTTCGCCGCCGAATTGAAGGCCGAAGTCGTCCGCCGCTGGCCGGGCGCGCTGATCGAGATTTATTCGATGACCGAGGGCGGCGTCGTGTGTCTGCTGCACGCGCATAAATATCCCGACAAGCTGCACACCGTCGGACAGCCCGCGCCGGGCAGCGAGGTTTTTACCATCGATGACCATGGCCATCGCTTGCCGCCGGGCAGCATCGGCGAGCTGGTGGGCCGGTCGCCGACGATGATGTCCGGGTATCAGAACCAGCCAGGCAAAACGCACGAGGCAGGCTGGTTCGATGACGAAGGCAACCGCTGGCAGCGGATGGGCGATATCGGGCGCGTAGACGAAGACGGTTTTGTCGAACTGGTCGGGCGCGCCAAGGATATGATCATATCAGGCGGGTTCAACATCTATCCGGTCGATCTGGAGGCCGTTCTCACGCAGCATCCCGATGTCGAGGAGGCGGCGATCATCGGCATGCCCAGCGATCAATGGGGAGAAACGCCCGTCGGCTTTGTGACGCGGGCAAAAGGCGCGGCGCTCGATGTCGATACGGTGCTGGCGTCGACCAACGCAAAACTTGGCAAGACCCAGCGTATTTCTGCGCTATATGCGATCGACGAATTGCCGCGCAGCCATATCGGCAAATTGCTCAAGACTGCATTGCGCGACCTTGCAGCGGAGAAACGAGATGTATCCTAAATTCGGCCCTGAACTCGGGATGGTCGTTTCTGTTCTACAGACCGCACTGACCCCTGCATTTTTGCTGGTCGCGGTCGGCAGCCTGCTTAACGTGCTGACGGGCCGGCTATCGCGGATCGTCGATCGTTCACGCGATTTGCAACGCCAGCATGCCGAAACCGAGGGAGACGCGCACGGGCGCGTTGTGACCGAGCTTCGCATCATTGAAAAACGCATGCGCGTCGTGGGTTCGTCCATCCTGTTTGCCGTGCTCTCGGCGATTACCGTCTGTGTCATGATCGGCGTGCTGTTCCTGATGGGCCTGACCAATTTTTCGGCCGCGTGGGTTGCGGTCGCGGTTTTCATGATTGCGCTGGCTTTGCTATCAGCATGCCTGTTGCAGTTCGTGCGCGAAATAAAGCTGGCGACATATGCGATTTATGTGCCCGAGGAATATCTCGAATTGCCGCCGAAACAGCAGAAGCGCGCGCGCAAGCCACGTGGGCCGAGCTAGGCGATGGGCACGGTCGTCGTTGTTATCGCCATTGTTTCAGCGGCGTTGCTGGCCGGGGCCTGCTGGGGTGTTTATGGCAGGCTGTCGGACCGCACTGAGGGATTTATCGTCGCCATCGCAGGCGGCGCGCTGATTATGTCGGTGATCGGCGAGCTGGTCGAGCCATCGTCCAGGGAAAGCAGCGTCTGGGTTGTAATCGCTGCGTTGGCGGCAGGGGCCGTGCTGTTTTCGGCGGCTGATTACTGGATCGACGAGAAACTGAAATCGGACGAAGGCGTTGGGCTGCTTGCCGCCATCACCTTCGATGGCGTACCTGAAAATCTTGCACTCGGCGTTGCCCTTATCGGCGCGTCGCCAGCTGAAGTCGCCGCCTTGGCCGGTTCGATCCTGCTGTCGAATTTGCCTGAGGCCGCTGGTGGTGCCCGCGGGATGAAGGCAGGTGGCATGAAACCGCGCAAGATTTTTGCGCTTTGGGGCGGGGCGACATTGCTGCTGGCGGCGGCGGCAGTGGTCGGCAATGTGACGCTGGCCGGGGCCAATGTCCACGTGCTGGCGGCGATCCGCTGCGTGGCCGCAGGAGCGGTCGTGGCCTCGCTTGCGACCGAGGTATTTCCCAAGGCCTTCAAAGAGGACCGCCACCTCGCCGGGGTTGCAACCGCATTGGGGCTGATTATTGCGATATTGCTGGAAAGCCTGTCGGGCTAGCCTTTGCGGCCCAGCTTTTCCACACGGGTCATAACCTGGCCGCGAATGGCAGGGGTCACGAACTTGCCGATTTCGCCGCCGTACAGGGCGATTTCCTTGACCAGCCGACTGGCGATGGGTTGCAAGGCTACGGCTGCCATCAGGAACACGGTTTCGATGTTTTCATTCAGCTGACGGTTCATGCCGGTGAGCTGATATTCATACTCGAAATCGGTGACGCCTCTTACCCCGCGAATGACCACCGACGCGCCTTGCGATTCGGCAAAATCCATGAGCAACGAATTGAAGCCGACGACGCGGATATGATCGTTGCCGAGTGCGGATATCTCGCGCTTGACCATGTCGATCCGCTCGTCATCGCTGAACATCGGCGATTTGGCGGCGTTGGTGGTGACGCCGATGATAAGCTCGTCAACCAGTTTTGCGCCGCGTTCGATGACGTCCATATGGCCCAATGTGATGGGGTCGAATGTTCCAGGATACACGCCAATTCTGTGAGTCATTACCGGTCCCTCTCCGTCACGTAATTGGCGATGGCACGCAGCAGGTCGGCCTCGCTGCCATAGCTCGCCAGATGGTCATTGGCCTGCTTGACCAGCATCGCCGCTTGCTGTTTGGCGCGGTCGAGGCCCATCAGCGAGACGAACGTGCCCTTGCCCGCCCCGGCATCTTTTTGCAGTTTTTTGCCCGCCAGCTCGGGGTCGCCTTCGACATCCAATATGTCGTCGGCGATCTGGAACGCCAGGCCGATGTCGCGGGCGTACCCTTTTAGATGCGCGCGGCCCTCGGGCGGGATATGGCCAAGGATGGCGCCCATCTCGACGCTGGCGGCAATCAGCGCGCCGGTCTTGAGCGCCTGTAACCGTGTTACGGTGGGCAAGTCGAATGTGGCTTTTTCGGCCTCCAGATCCATCATCTGCCCGCCCGCCATGCCGTCGGGGCCGCTCGCCAGCGCCAGTGTCGCGATCAGCTCGCTGCGGATGAACGGGTCGGTGTGGGTGCGCGAACTTGCCAGTATCTCGAACGCCAGCGCGTGCAGCGAGTCGCCGGCCAACACCGCGGTCGCGTCACCAAAGGCCCGGTGCACCGTCGGCTTGCCGCGCCGCATGTCGTCATCGTCCATGCATGGCAAATCATCGTGGATCAGCGAATAGACATGGATGGCCTCGACCGCGGTGCCGACACTCAGGGCAACATCGCGATCGACGTGGAACAACGCGGCGGTTGCGGTGACCAGCAAGGGCCGCAAACGCTTGCCGCCGCCAATCGCTGCATGGCGCATCGCTTCATAAAGCGGGTCGCGGGCATCGCCGGGCAGCGCGAGCAGGCGATCGAATTCGGCATCGATATCCGCCGCGATCTGGCCAAGCGCATCATGCAGCAGCCTTGAAGAAGCGCCGTCAGTCAACTGGCTTACCCGGCATCGAAGGGCGTGGTGCCGCCTGGCGTTCCATCGGCACCAAGCGTGATCGCCTCGATCCGCGCCTTTGCCGCGTCCAGCCGCTGCTGGCACAAGGCGCGCAACTGGTTGCCGCGTTCATACAAGGCGATGGATTCGTCAAGCGGGGCTTCGCCGCTTTCCAGCGTGTGGACGATCTCTTCCAGCGCACGCAGCGCCTGTTCGAAATTCAGTTCGGGTGCTTCTTGAGACATGGCAAACGCAATGGCGCTGCCCGCGTTTCGGGTCAAGCGTTTCACGGCATCGGTATTTTCATGCATGCGCGCATGATTTTACTTTCAAACGCTGCTGCACTGCGGCAAACGGATGGTGCTATGAACAAAACCCTTCTCATTCTCGCCCCGTTGTCCATGCTTGCGTTAGCGGCCTGCAACAAATCCGAAACCCCTGCCGAAGGCGATGCTACGGCCACCGACACCGCAGCCACCCCGGCCGCGCCGGTGGAATTGCCGCCCGCGATCACGGCCAGCGGCACCTATCGCTGCGCCGATAACACCATTCTATACGTCGATTTCCTCGGCAAGAACGAAGCAGCCGACATTCGCGTCGGTGACAAGGCGGCAACCGCCGTTCGCGTCATTGCGCCAGTCGCCGAAGCACCTGTTGCCGGTGCAGCACCCGCAATTGCCGCCGACGCAGCCCCTGCGGGCCCGCTGAAATCAGCCGATGGCGAAAGCTCGCTGTCGGGCGAAGGCAAGCAGATCAACGTAAAGCTTGCGGGCAAAGGCGCACAGACCTGCAAGAGCAGCTAAGCTTTGCGATACTGCGTTAATTCAAAGGGGTCGGAATTTCCGGCCCCTTTTTTATGGTGCTTTGTGC
>JANOPT010000156.1:0-32529 GCA_031421975.1 Sphingomonadales bacterium
CATCTGATGAAGAAGAACAAGATCACCGTCCATATGGGCGACGGCAAGCTGGTCGCCGCCAACAAGCTGACCGTCACCAAGGATGGCAAGACCGAAGAGCTGACCGCGAAGAACATCATCCTCGCCACCGGCGCGCGTGCGCGCGACCTGCCATTTGCGCCTTCCGATGGGAAGCGCATCTGGACCTATCGCCATGCGATGGTGCCGCCCGAAATGCCCAAGAAGCTGCTGGTCATGGGATCGGGCGCAATCGGCATCGAATTTGCGAGCTTCTACAACGATATGGGCGCTGAGGTGACCGTCGTTGAAATGCTCGACCGTGTTGTTCCGGTCTATGACGCCTATGTCTCAACTTGCCTTGAGAAGGCACTGACAAAGCAGGGTATGACGATCATGACCGGGGCAGGGGTCGAAGAACTCAAAGCCACGGCGTCAGGCGTCTCGGCCAAGATCAAAGGCAAGGACGGCAAGGTCGTGCAATACGAATTCACGCATTGCATTGTTGCTATCGGCATCGTCCCCAACACCGAAAATATCGGGCTGGAGGCGCTCGGCGTCGAAATGGACCGAGGTTTCCTGAAAACCGACCCGATGTGCCGTACCAATGTGCCGGACCTCTGGGCCATCGGCGACATCACCGCGCCGCCTTGGCTGGCGCACAAGGCAAGCCATGAAGGCGTCATCGCCGCCGAAGCGATAGCAGGTGGCCACCCGCATGCGATGGACCCGCTGAACATCCCTGGTTGCACCTATTGCCACCCGCAAGTCGCCAGCGTCGGCATGACCGAAGCCAAGGCCAAAGAGGCAGGCCATGACGTCAAGGTCGGCAACTTCCCCTTCATCGGCAACAGCAAAGCCATCGCGCTGGGCGAGGCGGAAGGTTTCATCAAGACCGTGTTCGACGCCAAAACCGGCGAACTGCTGGGCGCACACATGGTCGGCGCTGAAGTCACCGAGCTCATCCAGGGATACACCATCGGCAAGACCGCCGAACTGGTCGAAGCCGACTTCATGCACACCGTCTTCGCGCACCCGACATTGAGCGAGATGATGCACGAAAGCGTGCTCGGGGCCTATGGCAAGATGTTGCATATGTGAAGCATTACTGGCTCCAAAAAAACAAACTGTGTCATTCCCGCGCAGGCGGGAATCCATGGCCAAAACTACCCGCACAACAGGCAGCGTAGTTGCAAACTTCCTTCTCACACCATGGATCCCCGCGTCCGCGAGGATGACAACTCTAGAGAGGCTAGCTGCGGTGACGAATTGTTCCGCTGTTCACTTTCCGCTGTTCTACAGGCGGCGTTTTTGCCATCCTTTCCGATAACAAGAATCTGTAGGAAACAAAAACATGCAAAGCACTGTGAACTTGGTTAGAAAACTGCGGGTCTTGGCGCTTTGTGGCGCAGCGTTTTTCGCCACGGCGGCCAATGCGCAAAACACCGTCATCACCGCCGACAAGATGATCGACGTGCTAACAGGCAAGACCGTTGAATATCCCGCTGTGTTTGTCGGCGAAGATGGCAGGATCACCAGCATTGCTGACGCGCGCACGGTCAAATGGGGCAGCGACGTCAAGCATATCGACCTGTCGGGCAAAACCATATTGCCAGGCCTGATCGACATGCATGTCCATCTCGACAGCCCAGCCGATATCGGTGGCTATCGCGGGCTTGAGTTTACCGACAGCTTCTGGGGTATGACTGCCGTGGGCAACGCGCAGGCAATGCTGAAGGCCGGTTTCACCACCGTGCGTAACGTTGGCGCAGGCAACCGAAACGATATCGGGCTGAAACAGGCCATCGAGAATGGCTATGCCGTCGGGCCGCGCATTGTCCCTGCGGGGCATGCTCTTGGCGCTACCGGCGGGCATTGCGACTCAACTTTCTTGCCACCGAGTCTCGAAAAAGCCGCGAAAGAGGAGGGGATTGCCGATAGCCCTGACGAGCTTCGCTATCAGGTCCGCCGCCAGCGCAAATATGGCGCTGAAGTCATCAAGGTGTGCGCGACCGGCGGCGTATTCTCGCGCAATACCGAACCGGGGCAGCAGCAACTTTCCGAGAGCGAACTACGTGTGATTGCCGATGAGGCGCATCAATGGGGTATCCGCGTCGCCGCGCACGCGCATGGTGGCGATGGCATCAAGGCCGCGATCAAGGCCGGCATCGATACCATCGAACATGCCAGCCTCGTCGATGATGAAGGCATAAAATTGGCGGCGGCACGGGCACGGCCAGTGTGGTTCTCAATGGATATCTACAACACCGAGTACACACAGGCCGAGGGCGCGAAAAATGGCGTGCTCGAAGATAATCTCAGGAAAGACCGCGAAGTTGCTCAAATCCAGCGTGATAATTTTCGTAAAGCGCACAAGGCGGGCGTTAAAATGGTCTTTGGATCCGATGCAGGTGTTATGCCGCACGGTCAGGTCGGCAAACAATTTGCGACCATGGTGCAATATGGCATGACGCCGATCGAAGCCATTCAGGCCGCAACGCGCAATGCCGCACAGGCGCTTGGCCGTGAAAAGGATGTTGGTGCAATCGCGGTAGGACGCTATGCTGATATTATCGCGGTCGATGGTGATCCACTAGGCGATGTGGGCGAACTGGCCTCGGTCGATGCTGTTGTAAAAGGTGGTAACCGCGTCGAATAGTCAGCATAGGTCAATATCAACTGGTGCATTGATATTTTCCGGCGAATTGAGATAATCTTTCGCCAGAGAGGCTGAAACAGCCAAACGAGATGTTGAGTGGGGGAAAAGGCTATGATTACAATATTGGCTGCGATGGCGCTGGGCATGGCTGCTCAAAAGGGCGACCCGATGAACACGGCGCGCAAAACATTCAACAACTGCATGATAGAAATCCACAATAAGGGGGTAACCGACAAGGCCAGCCCCAGCGAATTCGTCAAGGCGGCAGAAGTTGCGTGTGAGGCCGAGCGCACTGGATACCGGTCCATGCTGGTAAAGGCAGAGCGCGGCTACGGCTCCAGTCAGAAAGATGCCGAACAATTTGCAAACGAAGAAGTGCAAATGATTGTCGACGGGATCGTCGCGGCATTCAATGAAAATGCCGAGAACGGGGCAAAGCTCTCACCGGAAAAATAACCGATGGGCTGAATTATGCGACCCAACCCAATACCAAACCCATGGAACCACTTGCGGCCAGGGTTTTGATTACATTCCATTTCATCCGGAAAATCAGGACGGCTGCCAGGATAGACAGCAATACTGCCTGCCAGTTGAACGACGCAGCCTCTGGCCAGTAAAGCCGCAATGGTCCGTATCGCGCTTCCGAAATGGTGCCGAACAGCACGTGCAATGCAAACCAGACGGTCAGATTGGCGATCACTCCAACGACGGCAGCGGTCAGGGTAGCCAGCCCGCCCTTGAGCCATTTGGCATTCTCAAGCCGGTCTATCCACGGCGCGAACGCAAATATCCACAGGAAACAAGGCGCAAATGTAACCCACGTCGTCAGTCCCGCCCCAATGATTCCTGCAATCAATGGCATAAACGGCTCGGGCGTACGAAACGCCGCGAGAAAGCCGACGAATTGCGTCACCATGATCAGCGGGCCCGGCGTCGTTTCGGCCAATCCCAGACCATCGGCCATTTCACCTGCCGATAGCCATCCATAGCCTTGAACGGCCTCCTGCGCCATATAGGCAAGTACAGCGTAAGCGCCGCCGAACGTAACGATGGCGAGCTGTGAAAAGAAACTGCCGATGCGCCACAGGATATGATCGTCACCCAATGTAAGCAAAATCACGCCCATCGGCGCAGCCCAGACAAGCGCCCAGATCACGATTGTCTTTAACGTCGTCGCCCAAGGCTTGGTGGAGAGGACCGACTTGATGTTGCCTGCTTTCAAGGCCAGCCATTCCGGCCTTTGGGAAGCGACTATCATGCCCATCATTCCCGCGCCAAGGACGACGACAGGAAATGGCAAATCGAAAAAGAAAAGTGCGACAAAGGCCGCGGCTGCTGCGCCGCGCTTGAACGGCGTGTTCAAAGCACGCCCTCCGATCCGGATAAGTGCCTGGATGACAATTGCCAATACCGCTGCCTTGATGCCCAGAAACAGCGCCGCGAACCACTCAAGATTGGCCGCATAGGCGTAGAGCATGGACAGTGCCAAAATGACCAGCGCACCCGGAATAACGAACAGGAGACCGGCGACCAATCCGCCCCGTGTCCCGTGAAGCCGCCATCCTATCCAGGTCGCAAGCTGCTGCGCTTCTGGACCTGGTAACAAATGGCAGAAATTGAGTGCGTGAAGATATTGATCCTCATCAATCCATCGGCGTTCCTCAACCAGTTCGCGATGCATCAAGGCAATCTGCCCGGCTGGACCACCGAAACTCAAGCAGCCTATACGCGCAAAAACGCGGACCAGCTCAGAAAAATCGGGATATTGTTTCGACGCCACTGCATGCTCCCTGTCTCAACCATCCGCATAAAACGGACGAACAAGACAACACTTGGGCGAGACGCCTGATCGGGAGGTTGTTTTGCCCCGGTGAATTATCGATGCTGGAAGCCGAAGTTTCACGCAAGCACAAAATGGCGGACAGGGTGGGATTCGAACCCACGGTGAGCTTCCACCCACGACGGTTTTCAAGACCGTTGCCTTAAACCACTCGGCCACCTGTCCAGCGGATGCGGTCCGTAGCTACTTGACGCCACGCTTGCAATAGCGAGGTAAAAATACGTTCGCCCGAAATTTATAGGGATTCCCAATCTGAAGGCGATATGTCACATTAGCACTCGCTTTTTATAGGAAACCGGCGTGAACAGAAAATCTACTATCTGGGCGATCCCCATCCTTGCCGCGTCCGTATTAAGCCACGCCAGCGTTGCACAGCAATTGCCGATGCCCGATCAGGGCGCGATTGCCATGGAAAGCGGATTTCGCGTATATCTTGGCCAGGTGAGGCAGCGTGCGTTGCGCGACGGCGTGTCACCCGCGACGCTTGATCGGGTATTGCCGTCAATAAGTTACAATGAACGGGTCGTTCGGCTGGACCGCGCACAACCCGAAGGTGCGACGGATGCGCCGATCCCGGCTTTTGCGCCATATAAGGCCAAGCATGTCGATGCCGCGCGCATATCCAGAGGCAGGACAAAATATACCGAGCTGCGTCCGGTTCTGGCGCGAATTGAAGCTGAGACAGGTGTCCCTGAAGAAATGATGCTTGCGATTTATGGGCACGAAACCAATTATGGAACGGTAACGGGTAATTATAACGCACCGCAAGCCCTGGCGTCCTTAGCGTACGAAGGCCGCCGCCGGGCACTTTTCGAGGCCGAGCTGATCGCGGTTCTTAAAATGATCGACCGCGGCGTGCCCCAATATGCGATCACCGGCAGCTGGGCGGGTGCATTGGGCAAGCCCCAGTTTCTGCCGTCGGTCTACCTCAAACTTGCACGGGATGGCGATGGTGACGGATATGCCGACATCTGGCGAAGCGAAGTCGATGCCATGGCGTCGATCGCCAATTATTTTGTCAATTCCGGCTGGCGCCGTGGCGAGGAGTGGGGTTTTGCCGTCAACGTGCCATCATCAGTGAACCGTGAATCGCTTAAATCGCGAATGGTTTCGCCACGTTGTCCGCGCGTGTTCGCCAGGCACAGTCAGTGGAAGTCGATTGCCGACTGGAAACATATGGGTGTGATGCCGCAACGTGGTTTTTGGCCGAAAGACACCATGATGGCCACGCTGATCGAGCCTGATGGTATTGGAAACACGGCATATTTACTTGGTGGCAACTACCGTGTGATACTCGACTATAATTGTTCGAACTTTTACGCACTCTCGGTGGGGTTATTGGCAGATGAAGTACGCAATTAGGAATTTGGGGGGCTTCGCATCGCTGGCCATACTGACATCCTGCGGCGGCATGGGTAGCCCAAAGGACGATGGTGGCCTCGAAACGGCGTCTTCAGCCGAACCGGCGCCAACCGGTGTCAGTGATGAAGTCGTCAAAATCGGCGCGCCTTACACCGTCGGCGGCGCTACCTATACTCCGGCAGATACCGCACAGTATGACGAGGTCGGTTATGCCAGCTATTATGGGTCGGAACTGGCCGGACGTCCGACGGCCAATGGTGAAAGGTTCAACCCTGCGGGTGCCACGGCAGCCCATAAAACGCTGCCCATGCCAAGCTATGTCGAGGTGACTGCGCTTGACACCGGACGCACCATATTGGTCCGAGTCAATGATCGGGGCCCGTTTGCAAACGACCGTTTGATTGACCTTTCCGAAGGTGCGGCGAGGCAATTGGGTATCGCTCCGCAAGGCGCAGCAGGCGTTCGCGTCCGCCGGGTCAATCCACCGGAGCAGGAAAAATCGGTTTTGCGCCAAGGGATGGCCGCAGCCGAGCGCATCGAAACCCCGCCACCCCTTTTGAAAGTATTGCGTGACAAGCTTTCAAAACAACCGCGACCCTCGCTCGCGGTTCAAACGCCGGGAACGGTTGGAAGTAAACCCGTTCGCAATGGTCCAGCATCATCGTCCAATGACGGCCGGTTTATCCGCGAAAGCGGTAATGCACCCCGGATTGAGGCGGCGGCTTCTTCAACGCCCTCAATCGAAGCAAGTGGCGATTATGTCGCACAAATCGCTGCTTTTTCGTCACGCTCACGCGCCGAGGCCTTTGCACGCAAATCGGGTGCATCGGTAGTCGGCAGCGCAGATGGGCGCCTGTTTCGCGTTCGGTTGGGGCCATTCGCCAGCGAAACGGCAGCCGCAGCCGCAGCGCGTCAGAAGGGCTATCCACAGGCACGTGTCTACCGCGACTGATTTTACTGGCGAAATAATCGCTGGCATCGCTATGACGGGCCATGCGTATCGTATCGGGGCTGGTCGTCACAGCATCTTTTGTTTTGGGCAGTGGAGCGATAGCGCGCCCGCAATTTGAAACTGCGGCACCGATAGCTTATGCGATCGACACGGCGTCGGGTGCGATCTTGTTCGACAGGAACTCCAGACAGAGAATACCGCCTGCTTCAATGGCAAAGATGATGACGGCTTACGTCGTTTTCGATCTTATTGATCGAGGTTCGATTCGGCCCGAGCAGAAATTCACTGTGCGGCCCGAGACATGGAAAAAATGGAGTAACACCGGCTCGACGATGTTTCTGAAACCGGGGGAGCAGGTCAGCGTGGCCGATCTGCTCCATGGTGTCGTGACGGTATCAGGCAACGACGCGGCAATCGTTCTGGCGGAGGGCATATCGGGAAGTGAGTCGGGTTTTGTAAGGGCAATGAACGCACATGCACAGCGTCTGGGTATGAAAGACAGCCACTTTGGTACCGCCAATGGCTGGCCGGATGAAGGCCGGACGATGACTACAGCACGTGACTTGTCGCTTTTGGCTGCACGGACTATCCAGAAATTCCCTCAACTATATCGTCAATTTTATGGTTTGAAAGAGTATCGCTGGAACAACGTTACTCAAGCCAATCGTAACCCTATATTGGGCCGGATCAGCGGTGCCGATGGCTTGAAGACCGGCCATACTGATAACGCGGGTTACTGCTTTACTGGCACAGCGGAGCAAAAGGGCCGCAGGATCATCGTGGTGGTCGCAGGGCTTGGGACCATGGAAGCCCGCGCACGGGAATCGATCCGCCTTTTGCAGTGGGGGTTCGACGCGTGGCGCGCGCAGCCGCTCTTCAATTCGCAATCGGTGGTGGCGACTTTACCAGTCCAGTTGGGCGAAGAAACGCACGTACAGGCCATTGCTCCGCGTAAACTCGCTCTGACCTTGCCAGCGACCGATGCGCCGCGTTACAAGCTGTTTGTGCGCTACGCCGGTCCGATCAAGGCGCCGCTCAGAAAGGGATATCGAGTGGCGACATTGGTGGCAAGATTTCAGGACGGATCCGAGCAGGTAATGCCGCTGATCGCCGAACAATCTGTTACAAAAGCGGGATTTGTGCATCGTGCCTGGAACGGGCTAAAATCATTGTTCGGCGTATGACAATCCGCGGTCGTTTCCTGACAATTGAAGGCGGCGATGGTGTGGGCAAGACCACCCAGATAAACGCGCTCGCCGATGCCATAGGAAAACTGGGCCATGACGTCATCATAACGCGCGAGCCAGGCGGGACACCAGGCGCGGAGATGATCCGCCAGATGCTGCTTGGCGGCGCAGCACAAAGATGGCTGCCGCGGGCGGAAGCATTGCTGTTTGCGGCGGCACGCAGCGATCATGTCGAGCGGCTGATTGAGCCCGCGCTAGCGGCTGGGACATGGGTTATTTCCGATCGGTTCATCGACAGCAGCCGGGCATATCAAGGCGGCGGGTCGGGCCTTTCGGATGCTGACATACTGGCACTCCATAATATCGGCAGCAGAGGTCTGATGCCTGACCGTACCTTTGTTTTGCGGCTTGATTCGAAGGAAGCCATGCGCCGGGCGAACACACGCGACGACAACCAGCCCGACCGAATACAGAGTCGCGATGACGATTTTCATGCAGCTGTCGACGTGGCGTTTGTCAGCTATGCCGAATGCGATCCACGCATTCGCCTGATCGACGCGTCGGGTAATCCTGAACAGGTAACAACGCGATTGCTGACCGAAGCGGCCGATTTGCTGGTCCGGACATGACCGGGTTGATTGGCCATGGTCCAGCCTGGCGGCAATTCTCGTCGGCATTGGCGAGCGGCAAGCTGCATCATGGGTGGATATTAGCCGGTCCGCGCGGGATCGGTAAAGCCGGGTTTGCGGTGCGCGCGGCCTCAGCTCTGGTCGACCCCGAAAACCGGTACACGAGCATGATAGAGCGGGGCTCTCATCCCGATATCTTGGTAATCAATCGCTTGGCAAAGGAAGCTCCCAAAGAAGCGGAGGAAACTGCGCCCTCGGCAGAGCTGAAACGCAGCATTAGCGTAGACCAGATACGCAGCTTGCAAAGTTCGCTCACCAAACGCCCCGGGCTTTCGGACAAGCGAGCAGTGATCATCGATTCAGCCGATGATCTGGAACGCAGCGGTGCAAACGCACTGCTCAAGTCGCTCGAAGAGCCGCCCGTCGGCACGTATTTTCTGCTAGTCAGTCATGCCAGCGACCGTTTATTGCCAACCATCCGGTCACGCTGCCAAACGCTACGATTTGATGCGCTGGGCGATAGTGATATGATTATGGCTTTGCAGAACAGTGCCCCCGAAGCGAGCGGAGCGGAGATCGAAGCGCTGATCCGGGCGGGCAATGGGTCGCCAGGACAAGCGATTGATTTTCTCGGGCTCGAACTCGGAGAGCTTGAGGACGCCATGACGTCAATCATCGTATCTGGCGACAAAAACAATGCATTACGGACCGCGCTCGCCGAACAGCTCGCGCTGAAAGCCGCCCAACCCCGTTATGAGGCGTTCCTCCGCCGCGCACCTTCGAGGATTGCCGAAAACGCGCGGCATGTCGACGCAGGCGCAGCACTTGCCGCGACCGATGCATGGCGCGCGGCTAGCGGGCTCGCCAACCGGGCGGTAGCGCTGAGCCTGGACAAGCAAAGCGTGGTTTTCCAAATGGGAAGCTTGCTGGCCTCGCTCCAACCGCATAAGGCGGCCTGAACAGCCAATTTCAAGAGTCCTCATGTCCGAACCCTACTACATTACCACTGCAATCGCTTATCCGAATGGCCGACCCCATATCGGCCATGCCTACGAAGCTATTGCCACCGATGCGATTGCACGGTTTCAGCGCCTCATGGGCCGCGACGTATGTTTTCTGACGGGTACTGACGAGCATGGGCTAAAAATGGACCAGACCGCACGAGGCCTGGGTGTGTCGACCATAGATTTAGCTGACGAAATGTCGTCTCATTTCAGAGAAATGTGCGCCAAACTTGATATATCATTTGACCATTTCTGCCGTACTACGGCAGAACATCATCATAAGGCCAGTCAAGCGCTATGGACGCTGCTGGAGGCCAATGACGACCTTTATCTCGACCGTTATGAAGGGTGGTACTCCGTTCGCGACGAGGCTTTCTATGACGAAAGCGAGCTGACCGAAGGGGAGGGAGGGATTAAGCTTTCTCCGCAAGGCACGCCCGTGGAATGGACCGCCGAAGAAAGCTGGTTTTTTCGGCTATCGAAATACCAGCAACCGCTGCTCGATTTCTATGCGGCACATCCTGAATTCATTCGGCCGGAAAGCCGCAGGAACGAGACCCTCCGCTTCGTCGAAGGCGGTCTGAAGGACCTGTCGGTATCGCGCAACAGCTTCGACTGGGGTGTTAAAGTACCGGGCTGCGAAGATCATGTCATGTATGTCTGGCTCGACGCACTGACAACGTATATCTCAGGCATCGGTTTTCCGGATGAGACCGAAGAATGGCGCAAATACTGGCCTGCTAGCGTGCATATTATTGGCAAGGACATCGTTCGCTTTCACACCGTTTACTGGCCTGCATTCCTGATGTCTGCTGGGTTACCGCTGCCCAAACAGGTTTTCGGCCATGGCTTCCTGCTCTCGCGCGGCGAAAAAATGTCGAAATCGCTTGGCAACGTCGTCGATCCGATGGAGCTTGCCGAATTATTCGGCGTCGACGCGTTGCGGTATTTTCTGCTCCGCGAAGTGAGTTTCGGACAAGACGGCAGCTATAGCCCCGAAGCCATCGTTACGCGGGTTAATGCCGATCTGGCGAACAGCTTCGGTAATCTGGCGCAGCGAACATTGTCGTTGATTTTCAAAAATTGCGATGGCCATCTCCCCGCCATTCGCGGTCAGCATGACGACGATGACGCACTGTCGGAACTCGTCGGTGCGACGGTATCGCATCACATGCCGGCGCATTTTAACGAGCTAGCGATGTCACAAGCCTTGGAAAGCTGGATGCAGGCGGTATTTGCGTGCAACGCCTATATCGATGTTCAGGCGCCGTGGACGCTTAAGAAGACCGACCCGGAACGAATGGACACGGTGCTGGCAACGTTATTTATCTGCATTGCACAATTGGCAATTGCCGCATTGGCAGTTATCCCTGGAAGTGCCGCCAAATTGCTTGATCAGATGGGAATCCCCCATGACGTCCGGAATTTCGCCAATGCTACTTCGCCCTGGTATTTGGCTCTCGCCGACAGCGATTATCGGCTAACACAGCCTCAAGGGCTTTTTCCTCGGCTCGAGCTGCCTGCACAAGAAGATGTAACAACCTGATGCTTGTCGATTCGCACTGCCACCTCAATTACAAGGGCCTGGTCGAACAGCAGGGTGACGTACTTCATCGGGCACGCGAAAGTGGGGTCACTGCAATGCTCAACATTTCCACACGCGAACGCGAGTGGGACGAAGTCATTGCGCTTGCCGAGCAGGAACCGGATGTCTGGGCGTCGGTGGGCGTCCATCCACATGAGGCTGACACCCACACCGGCATCGACGCTACAAAGCTGATCGCAAAAGCGGCGCACCCCCGCGTTGTCGGGATCGGTGAGACTGGCCTCGATTATTATTATGACCACAGCGATCGCGCTCAGCAACGTGCCTCGTTTCGCGAACACATTCAGGCAGCGCGTGAAACGGGCCTCCCGATCATCATTCACACGCGCGACGCAGAGGATGATACAGCGCAGATATTATCCGAAGAAATGACCACGGGTAATTATAAGGGCGTTATTCACTGCTTTACGGCCAGTGCCGATTTTGCGCGTACGGCACTCGACCTGGGGTTGTACATTTCGTTGTCGGGCATCGTCACTTTCAAAAATGCTTCAGATCTGCAGGATGTCGCAAAATGGCTGCCTGCCGACCGGATTTTGGTCGAAACCGATGCGCCATTCCTTGCCCCAGTTCCGCATCGCGGCAAAACAGGCGAACCCCGGTTCGTAGCCGACACCGCCCGGTTCGTCGCTGGCTTACGCGGGGAGGGGGATGCCGCGTTCGCCGAACAAACGGCCCGCAATTTCTATCAACTATTTTCCAAGGCTCGATCATGAATATGGCTCAAGACGGCCCGTCGTTAATCTGGGGCGTTGTTTGCGTTCTGATGCTGATTGGTTCGCTGGCGGCGCGGCGGCTGCCGCTGGGACAGGTGGCAAAAATGGCGCTCGCCTGGGTCGCAATTTTTGCAGCGCTGTTTGCAGTGTTCAGCTTTCGCTTTGAAGCCAAAGCGGTTTGGGAACGTGTGAAAGCAGATTTTTCGGGAACTTCTGGCCAAAGCATTGATGGCGAATCGATTGCTCTCAAGCGTCAGGACGATGGCCATTATTGGCTGCAGGCTGACATCAACGGCCAGGCGGTCGACTTTATGATCGACAGCGGCGCGACGACGACGGCAATGAATGCAAAATCGGCAGCCGAGGCAAATGTCGATGTCGATACCGAAGGCTATCCGGTCATTCTGAGCACCGCCAACGGCGAGGTCACGGCAAAGCGCGGGTCGGTGCAATCGATGCAGGTCGGTCCGCATAAACTGGTAGACCATAAAGTCGTTGTGTCGGAAAACTTTGGCGATACCAACGTCCTTGGAATGAACTTTCTCGACAGCATGAAAAGCTGGAAAGTCGAAGATAACATCATGACGTTGCAGCCGTGACAATGCAAAATCGAATTGAGACGGTGTTGGTTCATTCTCTGTATATGAAATTACTTAACATAATATATATTATCGAACTTATAGATGTCTGAATCTGTACCGCCCGATATAGCCCCTCTTGCCGATATCATGGCGCGGTTGCGCGATCGCGACACGGGTTGCCCTTGGGACGTCGAACAGGATTTCGCCAGCATCGCGCCGTACACGATTGAAGAAGCATATGAGGTTGCGGACGCAATCGAGCGTAATGACATGGACGCGTTAAAGGATGAACTCGGCGACCTGCTGCTTCAGGTCGTATTCCATAGCCAGATGGCATCCGAGCAGCACAGTTTCAGTCTGCAAGACGTAATCGATGGCATTTGCGATAAAATGGTCCGCCGCCATCCGCACCTCTTTGGCGACGTTGCTGCCGACAAATCCGAAATTGTCGTCGCCAACTGGGAAACCATCAAGGCAGAGGAGCGCAGCGGCAAAGCCGATGACAGCGCGCTTGCTGGCGTGGCGCTGGCACTGCCAGCACTGCTACGGGCACAAAAGATTCAGAAGCGCGCCGCGCGGACTGGGTTCGACTGGCCCGATGTCGATGGACCTCGCGGCAAGATATTCGAGGAAATCGAAGAAGTTGACGCCGCTACTTCGCAGGAAGAACGAATGGACGAGATCGGGGATCTGTTATTCGCGGTGGTTAATCTGTCGCGTTTCCATGACGTCGATCCCGAATCCGCCCTGAAGGGCGCTAATGCAAAATTCGAACGTCGTTTCCGTGCTATGGAGGCAAGCGCTGGAAGGGAATTTGCGGGACTATCGCTTGAGGAAAAAGAAATGCATTGGCAGCAAGCCAAGGCGGCTGAAAAGCGTTAAGCGGGCACTACGTCAAATTTGAACTGCTTCTCAAATTGCCCCCATAATTGGCGGCCAAGCGATACTTCTAATTCAAGATAATCCCCCTGCTGGTTTTGCGTGCGAATTTTGCCGCGACTGTGCAACCATGCCAGAGCAGCGCCATCGTCGGCCCTTAGCCTGATAATCCGGGTGTCATTGCCCTTCGCAATCATTTCCGACAAGTGCCGCTTGAAAGCGTCAACCCCCTCGCCCGTTTCGGCAGAAATCATTATAACATTTTCATGTCGCGCTGCAGCTCCAGCCATTTCCTCGCGGCGCTCGGTGGTCAACAGGTCGACTTTGTTCCAAAGTTCAGCCATTTTCGGTTGGTGTTCCGACAGTTCGGCTGTTCCTATTCCAAGATCTGTGAGGATTTTCAGGACATCGTCTCGTTGTGCATCGCTTTCGGGATGCGAGATATCGCGGACGTGGACAATGATGTCAGCCGATATGACCTCTTCCAGCGTCGCCCGGAATGCAGCGACAAGTTGCGTTGGAAGGTCCGACACAAAGCCTACGGTATCTGACAAGATTGCCTTTTCCACTCCAGGAAGCGAAATCTGCCGCATCGTTGGATCGAGCGTTGCAAACAGCATGTCCTCTGCCAGCACAGTAGCGCTGGTCAGTCGGTTGAAAAGTGTCGATTTGCCAGCATTAGTGTAGCCGACGAGCGCGATAACAGGCCAAGGCGCGCGTTTTCGGCGGGCGCGGTGAAGCGCGCGGGTTCGCTTGACGTCTTCAAGCTCGCGCCGCAAGCGTGCCATCCGGTCGCGGATCATCCGCCGATCGGCCTCGATCTGTGTTTCGCCCGGTCCGCCAAGAAAACCGAATCCTCCTCGTTGCCGTTCCAGATGAGTCCAGCTGCGTACCAGCCTGCCTGCCTGATAATCGAGGTGCGCGAGTTCGACCTGTAGGCGACCCTCTGCGGTTGCGGCTCGTTCACCGAAGATTTCGAGGATCAGGCCGGTCCGGTCGATAGTTTTCAGACCGGTCTTCTCTTCCAGATTGCGTTGCTGAATTGCGGTCAGCGATGCATCGACAATCAACAGATCGATTTCAAGATCGCGGCCGATGTCGCCAATTTCATCGACTTGGCCGCCACCCATCAAGGTTACAGCACGCGGATTGCGAACGCGGTAGTGTTTCTTTCGAACCACGTTCAGGCCGATGGCAAGCGCTAATCCTTCCGCCTCGTCAAGACGCGCGTCAGGACCGACGGACGACTTGCCCGGCAGTTCCGGATATACAATCAGCGCGCGCGCACCACGAGCGAACTCATCGGTCTCGCTTCGTTCAAAACCGCTCAAATATCGGCCTCGTCGACGCCCTGATTATATTCGGCGAGATTGACAGGGTGCGCCGGCTGGACAGTCGAGATGGCATGTTTGTAGACGAGCTGGGTCGTACCGTCTCGCTCAAGCAAGACGGAAAACAGATCGTAAGCGGCAATTGCGCCCTGCAACATCACGCCATTGACCAGAAACGTCGTGACCGATTCGCCTTTGTCGCACATCGCGTGCAGGAAAACATCCTGAAGCATGCCGGCCCGATGCGTGGTCCGCGACATCATTTCGTCGAAGAGTTTCCGATCCGGCGAAGATGACGGCATGATCGTCGATATGCTGTGCTTGTAAACGAGCTGCGACATGCCATCGCGGCGCAACAACACCGAAAAGTTGTCGAACCATGTTACAACACCCTGTAGTTTAACACCCTTGACCAAGAACATGGTGACTGGTGTTTTTGACTTTCTGAGGGAGTTCAGAAAGAGGTCTTGAAGACCGTTATTCTTTTCAGTCATTATAATTATCCGATTATCTTATGTTATTACCGAAGCCACCCCTCACGCAGTTGAAACCAAGCATGACGGTAGATCCAGACAAGTATATTTACAGCATCGACAATCGTTTCGCAATTGCCGGAATCACTCGTCATCATCACCGATTTCGACGCCATTTTTACGGACAGAAATGCCAAGTAGCTTAAGCTTTCGGTGCAATGCCGAACGCTCCATTCCGACAAACGCCGCCGTTTTCGAAATATTTCCGGAAAAACGCTTGATTTGAACCTGCAGATATTCGCGCTCGAAAGCCTCCCTTGCTTCGCGCAAGGGTGATCCCATCAACGACGTGACATTATGTTCTGCGCCTTCATAGCTGTTGATGATCTCGGACGGCAGCATGTCCGCCTCGATCGTGTGGACGCGATTCGATGGTGCCAATATAATCGTACGCTCGATGATATTGCGAAGTTGCCTTACATTACCAGGCCATTCGCATGCTTGGAGGGCTGCCATTGCGTCATCGGAGATGTACGGCGGCGGGATGCGGTGCTCTGTCGCAAACCGCGCTGCATAGTGGTTTGCAAGGTCGGGAATATCTTCACGGCGACCCGATAGCGACGGAATTTCAACAGGCACCACGTTAAGCCGATAGAACAAATCTTCGCGAAAACGTCCTTCGGCGATCTCCAGTGACAGATCACGCGCCGTAGCCGACACAAACCTTACGTCGACGCGAATTTGGCGATCTCCGCCCACACGTACGAAGCTTTGATCGGTCAGCACACGCAGAATCTTCCCTTGCGTCGTCCACGGCATATCCGCCACCTCATCGAGGAACAGAGTGCCCCCGTGCGCGCGCTCCAGCATTCCCGCCTGAACCAGCTTGCCGTCCTGTTCGATACCGAACAGCTCCTCATCGAACCGATCGGGTGACAATCGCGCAGCGCTCACCGACACAAAGGCTGAATCTGACCGCGGACTCCAGCTGTGCAGCAATCGGGCAGCTACTTCTTTGCCGACTCCAGCTGGCCCGGTGATCAGCATTCTACTGCCTGTGCCGGCGACTTTCTTCAACGTAGCGCGAACGGTATTGATCGCCGTCGATGACCCGGTAAGTTCCTCAGAGTGCCCTACCCTTGCTCTCAGCGATGCATTTTCGGCACGGAGACGCTCGGTTTCGGTGGCTTTTGATACTAGGTGGAGCAGCTTTCCCGACTCAAACGGCTTTTCGATAAAATCAACCGCGCCCTGGGCAATGGCGGCGACTGCCGTATCGATGTTGCCATGCCCTGAAAATACGATCACGGGAATTTGCGGGTCCTTGCTTTTTATTGCCTTCAGAAGTTCGATCCCGTCCATTGATGACCCGCGCAGCCATACATCCAGTAAGATCAGTGATGGCAGCCGTTCGTCAAGAGCGGCAAGCGCCTCTTCGGCAGTGGCCGCAGTTCGGGTCCCGTAGCCTTCATCGTCGAGCACACCCGAGACCAGATCTCGGATATCCTGTTCATCGTCTACGATCAATATGTCTAACGCCATTTAGTTCACTGCCTCGTCAAGCTTGGGCGAATGAATAGGTAAAGCAACGTTGCCGACCTTTTCTGCCACCAATTTCGGGGTGAATTTCAGGGTGACGGTTGCGCCACCCGCCGCGCCATCGGTCAGCGTGATTTCACCATAATGCTCTTCAATAATTTTTTTAACGATGGCGAGGCCAAGGCCTGAGCCGGTCGCTCGATTGGTTATATAGGGTTCCAGTATTCGCTCGCGGTCTTCGGGGAGACCAATGCCATTATCAGATATCCGGATCGCAATAGTATCGCCTTCATCGTCAAGACCGACGGTTACTTCGCCCTTTGCAGGGTTTGTCTTTTGCTGCTCGCCAATCGATTCCGCCGCATTCTTCAGAATGTTGGTAACGGCCTGCCCTAGTTGTCGCCGATCGGATATCAACATCGACCGATCGACATTCGCCTGATAGGTAAATGCAATATCCGGATGTGCCACTTCGAACATGAATACGGCATGCCCGACAATATCGTTCAAATTCTCCAACCGGAAAACAGGCTTGGGCATCCGCGCAAAGGACGAGAATTCATCGACAATATTGCGGAGGTCGCCGACCTGCCTGATAATCGTACTGGTCAACTGCTCGAATATCGATTCATCCTGTGCTATCTGTTTGCCGAAACGGCGCTGCAACCGTTCAGCTGCGAGCTGGATCGGGGTCAGCGGATTTTTAATTTCGTGCGCTATCCGTCGCGCCACATCGGACCAGGCGGCGCGTCGCTGGTCGGCCAGTTGCTGACTGATATCTTCAAATGTAATAACGCTGCCCTGCGCCCGGGGTGAAACCTTGACAGCGACCGTTATTGGCTCTGGTCCGTCGCCCAGCTGGACTACGCCTCTAGGCTGGTGTTCCGCAAGCTCGGCCAGCGCGGGCGCAACGACCTGAAAATTCTGTCCGACAATTGATTCAAGCTTATCTTTCAGCATTTTCTCGGCGGTCGAGTTGGCGAGTTGGATGATACCGCTGTCGTCCACAGATATCACCCCGGCGGAAACAGATTCCAGCACCGTTTCAATGAATATTCGGCGTTCACCAAGCTGATGATTCGTCGCGATGAGTGCACCCGTTTGGAGTTCCAGCCTCTGGGTCATCCGGTTGAACGATTGGGACAAAAATCCAACCTCATCGTCCCGGTACTGGTCATCGCTAACTCGTGCGGACAGATCGCCATCAGCGATTTTTTGGGCTGCATCGACAAGGCTATTGATGGGGCGCACCAGCCTGTCGGCAACGCGCAAGGCAACCCACAAAGTAATTCCGATAATCATCAAGGACACTAGATAAAGCGCGCCGTTAAACTGGAGCTGCAAAGCGCGCGATCGCGCCACCATTTTGTCATAATCCTCCAAAACCGATTGCGCTTTTTCACCCAATGCGAACGAGGGAACGGAAAGCGCCCGGCTGGCGTATAAATAGCTGCGAGGGTTATCGAACAATATGGCCACGGCCTCGATCCGGTCGGTGCGATTGGCGATGACCATCGCCTCGCCAGCGTCCAGCTTCTTGAGGATATCGGTGGCGATCCAGTCCTGTTTGCGGTCGTCATTCTCGGTTGCGACAGCCTCGGTCCGTTGAATTCCGTCAGCTCCGACCGATACAATTGCAGATTCGCTTAATCGTCGGCGAAATACCTGTTCTAGATAATAGCTTAAAAAGGCGGGGTCGTCTGGATTGGTTTGACCCAGCGCATTACGAAAATCACCGGCCATGGTCTGTGTTTCATCGCCCACATCCTTGGCATTCACCTCATAATAGCCTTTTGCAAGTTCCCCTGCATTTTCGAGCATGCCCCTGGCCGATCCCGAAAACCAGAACTGCACGCCGCTTTGAAACAGCAATGATGCGAATATTACCAACAACAAGGTTGGCACCGCAGTAATCGTCGAAAAAATTGCAACCAGCCTGACATGCAACAGCTGTTTGCTGCCGATGTTGCTCTTTTCGGCTCGTTTCAAGGCAATCCGGCGCCCGAACAGCACCAACAGCATCGTTGCCGGTAACAGGTTGGCAACCAGCATGGTGGCCGACGCTGCGGGTGGCAGTGGCTCGGATTGTGGTCCCTGGTCAGTAAGCACCAGCAATGTCACCACAGCAACTGCGATCAACATCACCGCACTGCCGATCTCAAGCAGCTTTATCGACTGGCTGTTACCCAGTGCATTGGCAATTGCCGACAACCCACGATGAACAAGCGACGATCCGTGCTGCGCTTGTTCGATGTCGGTTGTTGCCATAATGCCACTTTGCCAGTGTCCGCGTGACATGAAAAGCACAAATATTCAAATATCGCCGCATACTGGCCTATTATGGCATCATCCTAGCCATTATTATTGGGGGCGATCCCATAGTCAGTGAGCTTTTTTCGCAACGTATTGCGGTTGATGCCCAATAAAGCAGCCGCTTTCAATTGGTTACCGTTTACCTGGCGCATGACATTTTGAAGAAGCGGTACTTCGAACTGTGCCAACGCCCGGGGGTATAGTTTTTCGCGGGCATTACCGCGAAGCCTGTGGTCGCGAAGAAACTGATTTACCGCTGCCTCAAAGCTGACGGCCTGCATCGCGGGTTGAGGTGCCTGCCCCAGTTCGACAAACTGGCTGACGGCGAGCTCGGTGATGACATCTTCACGGCAGACCAAAGCCAGCCGGTAGATCAGATTTTTCAATTCGCGAATGTTGCCCCGCCACGGCAGACTCATGAGCAGCGTAATCGCACCATCGTCTATTTTACGCGACGGCAGCCCGTCTTTTGCTGCGAGCAGCAAGAAATGCTGAGCAAGCAGTCCGATGTCATCGGTTCGATCGCGCAATGGCGGCATTTCGACCGGCACTACGTTCAAACGGTAAAACAGGTCTTCGCGAAATTTGCCTGTCGCAATCAATGTTTCAAGATTCTGGTTGGTTGCAGCGACGATCCTGACGTCCAGACGAATGCTCGCTTTTCCGCCAATCCGGCTGATCACACCGCTTTGCAGCGCTCGCAACAGACGGGTTTGCGCGTGCTTGGGCATATCGCCGATTTCATCGAGAAACAATGTGCCTCCCTGCGCCTGTTCAAACCGCCCGATCGCCTGACCGACGGCACCGGTAAACGAACCCTTTTCGTGACCGAACAACTCCGCTTCGATCAGTTCGCCGGGGATAGCGGCCATGTTCACCGCCACAAACGGACCAGTCTTGCGATGCCCCAGCGTGTGGATGGCTTCCGCGACCAGTTCTTTGCCCGTTCCGCTTTCTCCTGAAATCAGCACGGACAGATCATTGCGTAGCAGACGCGCAACCATGCGGTAAACGTCCTGCATTGCCGGGCTGCGACCGATCATCGGCAAATTGGCCTCGGCCAAAGCGTCGAGAGACTCCGATGGGACGCTTCGTCGTTTATCGATGCCTTGCTTTACCGCAAGCACGAGATCGTTGAGGTCGAACGGCTTGGGAAAATATTCAAAAGCGTTGATTTCGCTTGCACGAACCGCCGTCTCAAGCGTGTTCTGCGCTGACATGATGATGACAGGCATATCCGGGGATGCGCTCATGATCTCTTTCAGTGTCGCCAACCCATCGCTGTCCTTCAAGACAACGTCGGTCAGCATCAGGTCGAAATGACCGTTGGCAAGCGCGGCATCACGCGCTGCTACACTGTCGCACAGCTGAGCGTCGATATTCTCTGCCGCCAATGCAGCAGATACTACGAGACCGATCGAAGGATCGTCTTCTACGACAAGGACTTTAGGATTGTTCATTCGTCACCCTTGGCGCTGGCGACAGGCAGGAATAGCCGGAACGATGTGCGCCCCTTTGCGACGTCGCGCTCGTAAATTATCCGGCTACTCATTTGCTGTACAAGTTTTCGCACGATCGCGAGGCCAAGCCCCTGTCCATCGCGCTTTGTGGTGACGAAAGGAGAGAACAGCTCGTCCTCGATATGCTCTGACACACCAGGCCCGTTATCCGAGATTGCGATTTCGACCGGCAATTTGATTGCACGTCGTTCAAGGTCGGTATCGCGCAGGGCGCCGCTCATAACAAATCGAGTCGATATCCCGATAACCCCGTCCAACCGTCCGTGCAGTGCATCGACAGCGTTCTGCAGAAGGTTAATCAATATCTGCACCATCGCATCAGCGTCGATCATGACATCAGGCAGCGACGGGTCGTAGTTGATCGAAAGCTCGGGCATCGCGCGGTTGGCCGCGCGCAGCGACCTTATCGCCCGTTCGATCAACAGATGCACGTTCGCCGGACCGAGCTCGGCAGGTTCGGACCGCCCAAGCTTCTGCATCTGGTCCAATAAACGTGCAATCCGGTCTACTTCATTGACGATAAGCTCAGTCAACGGCTGGCTTTTTTCGTCAACCCGCCGAGCCAAGAGCTGGGCCGCACCCTTGATCCCAGCCAAGGGATTTTTAATCTCATGCCCTAGAATCGCAGGCGCGCCCATGGCTTGCTGCTGCCCACCATCTTTCTGGTCACCGATATGTTCACGGCCACCATTTCGCGGAGAAATGACGGCAATCCGCCATTCGGGTTCGCCCGGCAACACAGAAATGTTGATATCGACCGTGATATTGCCAT
Source organism: Sphingomonadales bacterium (assembly GCA_031421975.1). Lineage (GTDB taxonomy): Bacteria > Pseudomonadota > Alphaproteobacteria > Sphingomonadales > Sphingomonadaceae > Sphingorhabdus_B. The sequence goes on from JANOPT010000156.1 coordinate 21,361, forward strand.
GCGCCGATCTCAGTTCCATATCCTGAGCGGAAATATCGCTATCGCGCGCAACGAGCGCAAGATTCATTCGCTCACTTTCAAATTGCAGGGCATCTGTGACCGACTGGCCCTCAAGTCGTCGCCTGCTGCGCCCGAAAAATGCCTCGCTGGCATCATTTGCAAATACAATCCGGTTGTCGGACGAAACCAGCAGCACCGGAACCGGAACACTTGCCAGAATATGGGCACTATCCGGTCGGTACAACAGGTCGGGCATCCTCAGGCGGCCGAGCGCGTCAGAAATGGTTCATAAAAGCGCGTCAATTCATCAATCACAATTTTCGGATCATCGATGCGGTTGACGAAATTTCGAAATTCCGCCGATCCGGTCAATCCCTTGGTATACCAGCCGATGTGTTTACGCGCGCACCGCATGCCGACATCGTCGCCGTACAAGTTCAGCATATCACGATAATGTTCGATAATCAGGTGAAACTGCGCGTCAATGCCGGGGTCGGCGAGCGTTTGGCCCGTGCGAAACCAGTGCATCATCTGGCCAAGCAGCCAAGGCTTGCCATACGCGCCACGACCAACCATCACACCATCCGCGCCGCTTTGAACAAGCGCTGTTTCCGCGTCATCGATCGAACAGATATCACCGTTGACAATAACCGGGATTGAAACTGCATCCTTTACCTTGCGGACAAACGCCCAATCGGCAGAACCCTTGTACATCTGGTTTCGGGTGCGGCCATGGACCGTGATCATCCTCGCCCCCAAATCTTCGGCAATTCGTGCCAGTTCAGGTGCGTTCAGGCTGCCGACGTCCCAGCCCATCCGCATTTTGACGGTCACTGGGACCGACACAGCTTTGACGGTTGCGTCGATCAGACTGGCTGCCAGTGGCAAGTCGCGCATCAAGGCTGACCCTGCGTCACCATTGACCACTTTCTTCACCGGGCAGCCCATGTTGATATCGATTATCGCTGCGCCGCGATCTTCGTTCAGCCTGGCCGCCTCGCCCATTTCGTACGGCGAACATCCGGCGAGCTGCATCGACACGGGCTCTTCCGTCGCGTGCCATTCGCACTTTTGCAGCGATTGGCGTGTTTCGCGGATCATTGCCTGACTAGCGATCATTTCCGTTACGTTCAGGCCCGACCCGAAACGGCGAACAATCTTGCGAAACGGCATATCAGTCACGCCCGTCATCGGCGCCAGGATAACAGGGCAGGCAATTTCCACATTGCCGACATATATTGGTTTAAGGTGCATTGTCCTGGTGCCTAAAATTTAGGCAGGCCGTTACCCGCTTTCGGCTTGGCGAGCAAGAGCGCTGTCGCTAGAGCGCAGCCATGAATTCATATCCCCGCATTGTCGCGCTCATCGTTGCCGCCGGCGAAGGTAACCGCGTGGGCGGCGATGTGCCGAAACAATACCGCCCTGTCGGCGGGCAACCAATGCTGCGGCATTGCTACGAGACACTTTCAACCTATCCCGGTATCGAGAAAACATATGTCGTGGTGGGACAAGGTCAAGACAGCCTCGCGCTGGATAGTCTCAAAGGACTTCCCCCGCCGCGCCTCGTATCTGGCGCGGCTACCAGGCGCGGCAGCGTAGCGTGCGGACTGGCTGCAATCGCAGCCGATCACGGCGCGGACCGCGTGCTCATTCACGATGCCGCGCGACCGTTTTTGCCAGAATCAGTAATCGGTTCATTATTGGCCGCGCTTGATGACGCACCGGGCGCTGTCCCTGCCCTGGCCATTGTCGACAGCCTGGCACGCGGCGACGGCACGTTAACCGAAACCGTAGATCGTAAGGGCTTATGGCGAGTCCAGACTCCGCAAGCATTTCATTTTGACGTCATTTATGACTGCCATAAAAATTGGCATGGCGAGGAACCAACCGACGATGCCCGAATGCTCATGGCAGCAGGATATGAGGTTAAAATCATCGATGGTGATGAGCGATTGGCCAAATTCACCTTCGCCAGCGATTTCGAAGGATATGATATGATCCCATCGGTACGCGTTGGTTCCGGCTTTGATGTCCACCGCCTTGTTGTAGATGAGGAGTTGTGGCTTTGCGGAGTTCATATCCCTCATGAAAAGGGCCTTTCCGGACATAGCGATGCTGACGTTGCGATCCATGCGCTGACCGATGCGATCCTAGGCGCGATGGCGTTGGGCGACATCGGCGACCATTTTCCACCCTCCGATGCCCAATGGCGCGGTGCGTCATCCGACCAGTTTCTGACGCATTCGATGGGATTGGCCCGACAGGCAGGATATCGCTTGGCGAACGCCGATGTCACAATCATCTGCGAAGCGCCCAAAATCGGTCCCTTCAAAGCCATCATGCAGTCGAGGCTCGCCGAAATAATGGGGGTCGACGCCGCACTGATATCCATCAAAGCGACAACCACCGAAATGCTTGGCTTTACCGGGCGTGGCGAAGGTATAGCAGCGCAAGCAATTGCCACTTTTGAAAAGACCAGTCGATGAAATCACTGCTGCCTGCAAAAATCGCCCGCATGGCCGAACGCGTCGTCGCGGAAAACAAGGCGGCTGGCCGAATGATTGCGACCGCAGAAAGTTGCACGGGCGGACTGGTGGCGGCCGCAATCACCGAAGTTCCGGGCAGCAGTGCCGTTATGGGGAGCGGATTTGTAACATATTCCAACGACGCAAAAATGAAGATGCTTGGCGTGAACGAGGATATCCTCGATACATTCGGCGCGGTGTCGATTGCGGTTGCCTGGGCGATGGCGCAAGGGGCATTAATGAAAAGTGGCGCCGATATCGCAGTCGCAATCAGCGGAATAGCAGGTCCAGATGGCGGCAGCGAGAAAAAGCCAGTTGGAACAGTCGTTTTTGCCGTCGCTGAAAAAGGCAAGGAAGCCAAGGATATGGTCGGCGACAAAATCCAGTTTGGATCAGACAAGAGCCGCGCAGATATCCGCGCCTTTGCAACGCTGCACGCGCTTCAGTTATTGCTTCCCTCCGCGCCATAAAGGGCGTCCGCGCGATCGATGAAAGCCGTTGTCATTTTACGCAGCGCAGAGTCAAAAAATTGCCCAGCTAACGCCTCGAACATCCTGTTACGAAACGAAAAATCTACGGTGAAGTCAACGGTCGAGCCGCCGCCTGCCAGATTTTCGAATTTCCAAATATTGTGTAAATGCTTCATCGGGCCATCGAGATAGTCCACCACAATCGACCGATGAGGTGTTTTCAATACCCGGCTGGTAAACGTTTCGCGCAACGATTTGAACCCGACGACCATATCGGCCAACATCTCAATATCATCATCCTTGCGGATCCGGATCGCGCTAACCCACGGTAAAAATTCCGGGTAACGCGCCACGTCGGCGACAAGCTCATACATTTGCGCTGCGCTGTGCGGCAACGTGCGTCGTTCGTGATGATGTGGCATGCCCCTGCCCCGCGCTCCCTACCCGGCCTTTGCCAGTTGCACGGCACGGGCATCACGCATCTTGGCGAAGTCATCACCAGCATGGTAGCTTGACCGTGTAAGCGGGCTTGACGCGACCAGCAAAAACCCTTTTGCTCGGGCTATGGCGGCATACGCGTCGAATGCCTGCGGCGTCACAAAATCCATTACCTTAGTGTGCTTGGGCGTGGGCTGCAGATATTGCCCCATCGTCAAAAAGTCGATGTCGGCGCTTCGCATGTCGTCCATCACTTGATGCACCTCCATCCGTTGTTCGCCAAGGCCAAGCATGACACCGGATTTGGTGAAAATCGACGGATCGTGCCGCTTGACCGTTTCCAGCAGCCGCAACGAAGCATAATAGCGCGCGCCGGGCCGAATAGTTGGATACAGTCGAGGGACCGTTTCGAGATTATGATTGTAAACATCCGGGCGCGCCGAAACGATCGCTTCTACCGCAGCATTGGCCTTGTTTCGGAAATCTGGCGTCAGAATTTCGATGGTCGTGTCGGGGGTATTGCGGCGAAGCGCCTCGATTACTTTAACAAACTGGCTGGCACCACCATCGGGCAGATCGTCACGGTCTACTGAGGTAATGACGATATGCTCAAGCCCCATCTTGGCTGCGGCTATGGCGACGTGCTCAGGTTCCAACGGGTCGACCGCCTTTGGCATTCCTGTCTTTACGTTACAAAACGCACAAGCGCGGGTGCAAACGTCGCCCAATATCATGACGGTAGCGTGTTTCTTGGTCCAGCATTCGCCGATGTTCGGACAGGCCGCCTCTTCGCACACGGTATTGAGGTTCAAATCGCGCATCAGTTTGCGGGTTTCGTTGAAACCGGGACCGCCTGGCGCCTTGACGCGGATCCAGTCTGGCTTACGTTCACGCGGTGCGCGGTCAGGCGGTGTCATCGGGGCATTCATGACGCCCAGATAGGCGCATCGGTCAATTCTTGCCACCCCGAATTTCGATGCTAGTAACGCCGATATGACTCATTTTTCAGACATGCTCGATGGCTATGCCCGTTTCCGTACAAGTGGATGGAAAGATCAGCGCGAACGGTGGGAAATCCTTGGCGAAGGGCAAAGCCCTAAAGTCATGGTGATCGCCTGTTCGGACAGCCGAGTCGATCCCACTCAAATATTCGACACCCGCCCCGGCGAGATTTTTGTCGTTCGTAATGTCGCGGCGCTCGTGCCACCTTTTGAGACCACGCCTGGCCTGCACGGCGTGTCAGCTGCGCTTGAATTTGCCGTCCAGTTTCTGAAGGTCCAAGAAATTTTGGTTATGGGGCATGGTCTGTGTGGCGGCTGCAATGCTGCTTTGACCAAGGCAATGGTTGGAATGGAACCGGGCGAAGGCGGATTTGTCGCTAACTGGATCAGTTTGCTGGACGATGCCCAAACGAAGGTTGCTGCAACCCATGGCACCCATGGTCCAGCCGCTGAGCGCGCGATGGAAATGGAGGCGGTTAAGGTGAGCTTAGCCAACCTTCGCACGTTTCCATGCGTTCGTCAGAAGGAAGCGGCCGGACAACTCGCTCTCCACGGTGCAATGTTCGCCATTTCGGACGGATTACTCCACATACTCGACGAAAATTCCGGAGAGTTTGCGCCTCATTCATGACAGAATCACCCCTGCCCGATTTTTATGACGACATCGCGCTTAGTTTTGCAGAGGTACAGCGCCTCGTTCAAAGCGGCGCAAGCGACCGGCGGGCAGCGGCTCATCATCCAGTGGTGGCCACTGTCGATGCCGAGGGGGTGCCTCAACAACGTGTGATGATCTTGAGAGACGTGGACTGGGCCTCCCGCGAGTTGAGGTTTCATACCGACTCTCGCAGCGCTAAAGTCGAACATATCCAAAACCCCAATATATCTGTCCTGATTTATGATGAGCCTGCAAAGGTTCAATTGCGCCTGACCGGTTCTTCAGCACTGGCATGTCATAATATTTCAGAAGCAGCATGGGCCAATTCCACCCCCTTTGCCCGCCGGTGTTATATGGCGCACACGGCCCCTGGCAGCTATTGCGATTATCCAACATCAGGTTTGCCAGACTGGATCGAAGGGCGGCAACCCACCGAACTGCAACTTGTCGACGCCCGCATCAACTTTGCGGCGGTTGTCGTTACCGTTGAGACCATTGAGTGGCTTTACCTCGCGAATGCCGGGCACAGGCGGGCGCGGTGGTCTTGGGATCACACTCATGCCGAATGGTCAGGGCGCTGGCTGGTTCCCTGACGGGACACAATTGCCCAAATAAGCCGCAGCCATGATGCGGTGTCTGGCAGCCGCCACGTCAAGGCTGCTTTCGTGACGACTTTCGGCATTGAAATATCGAATTTCCGGCTGGTGGACCACAAGATAATTCGACATCGAACCGTCGCTTTTGGACACAGGTTCGTGCCAGAAATGTATTCCCGCATCAGCCAAGGCGCGGCCGCATCGTGCCGCTTCGGCGCTTGGCCCTCCATTTTTGGCGAGAAATGCTGTAATCCCAAAACTATCATAATTAGCCATTACCATTTGCGGTTGCACGGCAAACAACCCCCCGGAGCGCGGTGCAAAAATGCCATGCCGATAAGCAGCCCGATCCAACATGGTAATATTCCCGCGCCCTTCGCTGCCGTCGCCGAAAAAGCCGTGTCCATTGGTATGGAGCGCAATGACGGGTTGATCCTTGATGTGCTGACCAAGAAAGACAGCCGTAAAAATCGGCGTTGCGGCGCCAAAGTTGCGGTTTGGATCGCACGATGCCACTTTGCGCGCGACAACGCCGCATCTGCCCTCGCCCGACTGGTTCCGCAAACTCCCTGGCCCTGAATTGACCGCAAGGCCCGTGCCGCCATGCTCTTTGATGGCCGCAATCATTGCATCAAACGCTGCGTTCTCGTCATCATGGGGCGCTACCCATGACGGACCGACAGGATTGGCCGTGTTCGTGAACCGGATGACGTGCCAAGCGAACCCATTTTCGGCAAATCGGACTTCGCTGATGTCGATCCCGTGGAAATAGCGGGCGTCCCCGGCGTGGCGTCCGATGTCGTCATCCCCGGCTTGCAGAATCTCAACCGGAGCGTTCGTCCACGAAATGGCTTGTGCATGCGCCGCCGTCACGAAAGTCGATGCCATTATCACTGCGAAAATGAGCCGCTTTATCACGACATAAACCGCAAAAACCTGATCGAGGACATCGCAGCCGAGCAGGTGATTGGCAGCGCGTGATCGGCATATTCACCGTCGATCAGGACACCCGTCATCATGTCGTCACCGGTTATCGTAACATCGGTCAATGCACCTAATTCGTCGTTCGGTCCGTCGCGGAAATCGCGGCGCAGCCATGCGAGCCCATGGCCCACCATGTCCCCGATGCTGTTGGCGCGAAATGCGATCACTGACAGCGTATCGGCATCGACTGGTTCGACAAACACCCCGGCATAAGCCTGCTTTTCGCCGCCCTCTATCCAGACACCGTCATCGGCCAGGGTTTCCGACCATGCCGCAGGCACCGTTTCGGTCAGCACCGATATGTCGCCTTGTCTGATACCCTCCCGAACCTTGCCCCAGCGAGTGGACGGCCCGACCGTCAATCCCGTCAGTATTTCCCGATCAAGCAAACGAACGACCGACACCGGCGCAGCTTCGTGGGATATGCCAGACAAAAGGTCGGCCAGTTGAGGCAAAGTCTGTTCGCCATGCAATCTGCGCGAGAGCAAATTCATGGTTCCACCCGGCAGAACGAGAATTGCGCCGCCCCAGCCTGACAGATTTGCACACAGGCTACTGATTGTCCCGTCGCCAGATACGATGGTAATTATATCTATGTCGGCCGCCTCAACCGCCGAACGATCGGGCAGCTTGTCGTCCGGCAAGGCGATATGACGGACTATCTCAAAGCCGCCGGCCTGCAATCCTGCCAGCAACATCTCGTCATCCACAGCCGCCGCGCTGCCGCTGTTGGCATTGGTGATGAGGAGGGTCCGTTTCATGCCTGCATCAACGCGTCATCTTCTTATAAGTTGCACGGTGCGGACGCGTTGCCTCGTCACCGAGGCGTGCAATCTTGTCCTCTTCGTATGATTCAAAATTGCCCTCGAACCATTCGACATGGCTGTCGCCCTCAAAAGCAAGGATGTGCGTTGCAAGCCGGTCCAGGAAAAAACGGTCATGGCTGATCACCACCGCACATCCGGCAAAGCTCTCGAGCGCTTCTTCAAGCGCAGACAAAGTTTCCACGTCGAGATCGTTGGTCGGCTCATCGAGCAGCAGAACATTGCCGCCTTCTTTCAACATTTTCGCCATATGCACGCGATTGCGCTCACCGCCGGATAGTTGTCCGACCTTTTTCTGCTGATCGACGCCCTTGAAGTTGAACGCACCGACATATGCCCGCGTTGGGGTTTCATGCTTGCCGAGCTTCATGAAGTCGGCACCACCGGAAATTTCTTCCCAGACATTCTTGTTAGGATCAAGGTCGTCGCGGCTCTGGTCGACAAACCCAAGCTTGACGGTTTCGCCAATATCGACGTCGCCTGAATCCGCTGTTTCCTGCCCCGTAATCAGCTTGAATAAGGTCGATTTGCCTGCACCGTTCGGTCCAATCACGCCAACGATGCCGCCAGGTGGAATCGAAAAGGACAAGTTCTCGAACAACAGCTTGTCGCCATAAGCCTTGGATATATTTTTGACTTCGATCACCTTGCTGCCAAGCCGTTCAGGCGTCTGGATAACGATTTGGGCCTTGCCCGGCGTCCGGTTCTCCTGCGCTTCGACCAACTGATCGAATGATTTGATACGCGCCTTGGATTTTGTCTGCCGTGCCTTGGGCGATTGCCTGATCCACTCAAGTTCGTCCTTGATCGCTTTCTGGCGACCTGAATCCTCGCGGGATTCCTGTTCGAGGCGCTTGCCCTTCTTTTCCAAATAGGTGGAATAGTTGCCTTCATAAACGAAATACCGACCGCGATCGAGTTCGAGTATCCAACTAACGACATTGTCCAGGAAATACCGGTCATGGGTAACAAGAATGACGTTGCCCTTGTAATCGACCAGATGCTTTTCGAGCCATGCCACCGACTCCGCATCAAGGTGGTTGGTTGGTTCGTCGAGCAACAGGATGTCGGGCTTTTCGAGCAGCAACCGCGTTAGTGCAATCCGGCGGCGCTCGCCACCTGACAGGTTGGTCACCGGGCTATCGGCGGGCGGACAACGCAGCGCATCCATCGCCAATTCCAGCTGACTATCGAGCGACCAGCCATCAACCGCGTCAATTTTTTCCTGCAACGTGCCCATTTCTTCCATGAGCGCGTCGAAATCGGCATCTTCGGGGGGATCACCCATAATCATCGAAATTTCATTGAACCGGTCAACAAGATCCGCGACCGGACGAACGCCATCCATCACATTTTCGCGCACGGTTTTTGTTGGGTCCAGTTCCGGCTCTTGCGCCAGATACCCAACGGTAATATTTTCACCCGGCCAGGCTTCGCCAGTAAATTCGGAATCCATCCCCGCCATGATTTTCATCAATGTCGATTTACCGGTGCCGTTGGGCCCGACGATACCGATCTTTGCATCGGGATAAAATTGTAAGTTGATGTTGCTTAGAACGGGCTTGTTCGCCCCCGGGAACGTCTTGGTCATTCCCTTCATTACGTAGCTATATTGCGCGGCCATGGCGTCGATTTTCTCTCGTGTCTTGAAGGTGAATTGTTGCCGCACCCCTAGCCGTGCGTAATGCGTGTCGCAAGCGGGATTGTCAGGGCCAGTGCCCGCAGATAGGGTGCGCGTCATGAACACAAAATCAATGCTGCTGGCCGCCAGCCTGACTGCCGCCCTCCCTGCCCTTTCTACAATCGCCTCTGCCAAAGAAACTCCGATTGACGCCGGCCTCATAGACGAGACTGCATGGGACATCACCGAGGGATTGACGACGGAAGTGGGGCAACGTCAGGCGGGGACCGAGGCCGAAGCCCGTGCGCGTATTTGGGCCGTGGCGAAGCTGAAGTCACTTGGCCTTAACAACGCGCACATTGAAGAATTTCAGATCCCGACATGGGTGCGCGGCGACGAAATGGCTAACGTCACTGCGCCTTTTCAACATAAAATGCATATCAGCGCGCTGGGCAACAGCGGCAGCACCGGACCGTCCGGCCTGGAAGCAGAGGTTGTTTACTTTCCGACGCTCGATGCACTTCGCGGCGCACCTGACGGCAGCCTGAAAGGCAAAATTGCGTTCGTCAGTCACGCCATGAAGGCAACCCAAGACGGCAGCAGTTACGGCGCGTTTGGCCCTGCGCGCTTTGTCGGGCCGAATATCGCGGCCAAAAAGGGTGCAGCAGCGATCGTGATCCGGTCAGCCGGAACCGACTATCATCGCAATCCGCACACCGGGAACACCAATTTTGATGCAGGCGTAACACCGATTCCTGCAGGTGCTCTTTCGCTACCGGATGCCGAAAATCTCGAACGGATTTTTACTCGCGGCAGGCCAGTCATGATGAAATTGGTGCTGACTCCGCAAAATATCGGGATGCAGACATCGGGCAACGTCATCGCCGACATAAAGGGCTCGAACCCCGCGCTTCCGATGATTGTCATCGCATGCCATCTCGACAGCTGGGATTTGGGTACCGGAGCAATCGACGATGCAGTCGGTTGTGCCATCATTACCGCCGCAGCGCTTAAAGTGAACAAACCGAAGCGGACAATTCGGCTGTTGTGGGCAGGCGCAGAAGAAGTCGGCGTTTGGGGCGGTAAGGATTATGGCATCCGGCATGCGAACGAGCCGCACGCACTGGCAATGGAGTCCGATTTTGGGGCTGGAAAAGTGTGGGCTGTTGATTTCAACCTAGCGGAATCCGCCAAACCGTTGCGCGACACAATTGTGTCCGCACTCGCCCCACTCGGCGTAGTTCCGCGGCAGCAAGTAGCGGGCGGCGGGGCCGACATTGGCGCCATAATAGCCGCGCAAAAACTGGGCGTGGTCGATCTGCAACAGGACGGCACGAAATATTTCGACCTGCATCATACGCCCGACGACACACTGGACAAAATCGACAAAACCGAGCTTCGCCAGAACGTCGCAGCGTGGGCAGCAACGCTTGATTTACTTTCCAGTTATGAGGGTGAATTGAAGCCTGAGCCACAACCATGAAGGTTCGCCTCGCTGCCCTGATTTTGACGTTTTCGGCCGCTGCATGTGTCGAGGAACCAACGGTAAAAGACGCAGACGCCGCCATTGAGACGATGGACGTAGATAAAATTGAGGCAAAACAATTATCAATCGAACAAGCAGCCGAGGCCGCGACGAAACTGATTGAAGACGATGCCAGAAAAGAAGCGGACGCCGCTGAGCCATCGTCCAACACCACCGACAAGCAATAACGGCGCTAGTCGTAGATGTGAAAACGTTCTGGGCGACGCCATGAGTTTGAACCCGTCAATCCAGTCGTGATGCCATTATCGCAGTGGGCGTGCAAAGTGACGACTGCTGTTCAGACCCCCTCAGTCATTGCCGTTACCGGCGTCGTGTTGCCGACCTTGTGAAAGCCGGGACACACCAAAGCTTAAGACCGGTGCCGAATGAGGCGGCTTATCGCTGGTCTTTAACGCAAGTCTAGCAACCATCGATTAATGCGTTCCTATGATCAAGGAATTGAATCTGCGATTTGGCTGGCTCTTTCTCGCGCTTATGCCGCTATCGCTAACCGGGTGTTCCGAAGATCC
>JANOPT010000157.1:0-2502 GCA_031421975.1 Sphingomonadales bacterium
AGCTGCAGAGGCTTATGAAAAAGGTCGTGAAGCGGCATCACGCGGGGTCAAGCAATCACGCGACGTCGTTCACAATGTCGCGATAAAAACCGGCGACGGTATCGACAAGAATCCTCTGGCCATCGTGCTTGGCGGCATTGCTTTGGGCGCGATTGTCGGCGCGTTGCTGCCACGGACCGAACGCGAGACGAAGCTGATGGGCAAAACCGGCAAAAAGCTTAATAAAAAGGCAAAGGAAATGGCCAAAGCAGCCAAGGCAGCTGGCAAGGAACAGGTCGATAGCTTGGGCTTGAACGGCGATGCGGTGCGCGAACAGTTTCGTGACCTTGTCAGCAAGGCCGCTCTGGCTGTAAAGGCCGCAACCGAGGCCGCCACCGCGGAGGCCAAAAAGAAAGATTAAGGGGCGAAAGTTTGAACGACGCAAAACTGCATCTGGTATTCGGCGGCAGGGTTAAAAACCCGCAGAAGCTCGAATTCACCGACCTCGAAAAACTGGATATTGTTGGCATGTTTCCCGATTACGCCAGTGCGGAAGAGGCGTGGCGCGGTGCGGCCCAGCGGACGGTTGACGATGCTGAAATGAAATATGTGGTGGTGCATCTGCATAAGCTGCTGCAACCAGAGGGTTAATACGCCCCTCCCGCAGACGGGAGGGGAACTTCCCTAAGCCTTCCTATACCGCCAAAGCAGCAACGGCCGGGCAAGCAATAGCCCCGCCACAAAACCGCCGATATGCGACCATATCGCAATCGACACCCCAAGTCCCGGCCCGACAAAACCGATGGCTAAGTTTAGGCCGACCCATGCAATCGTCAGATGTAATGGCCGTGCGATATCGGCTGGTATCGGCCCCCATGGCTTCGGTTGCTGGTTGGGAAACAGTAAAACATAAGCGCCAATAATGGCCGATATGGCACCGCTAGCGCCGATCGCTGGAGCCATCATATCTGCGGACATCGGCCATCGCATAACCGCGGCGAGCCATTCGGTTCCAGCCGCCGCATAAGCACCAATAAAATACAATGCAAGGTATAAGCCGCGACCCAGCACACGTTCCACCATTTTGCCGATCAACATTAACATCAGCACATTCATCAACACATGCGCGATGCCCCCGTGCAGGAACGAAGCGGTCAACGGCGTCAAAAACGCAGGAACGAGAAAACCGACATCGGCAAAAGCCGAGCTGTCACCGCTCAGACGGACGGGAAACAGACCGCCCGATACCACCGCATATTGCCACCATATCGGCACCAGCAAAACTGCGGCAATCACCAGATTGATGACCGCCAGCGCATTTGTTACCGGGCCGCGCGGGAAGTTCATTCTCCTAAACCCGTTCTCATCGAGCCCAGTCGGGATGCCGTGAAGGCGCGCACAAACTCACGGTGTCTCGACTGGGCTCGACACGAACGGAATTTATGGCCTGTTTTCATTACCTCAAATAAACTCGATCTTTGAAACAAGATAAAATTTGTCGCCAGAAGGTACTGTCACCTCAACCTCATCCTCGGCAATACGGCCAATCAGCGCACGACCCAGCGGAGAATTATAGGAAATCCGGCCTGCCTTCGCGTCGGCCTCGGTTTCACCGACGAGTTGGTAGCGCACGGGCTTATCGTCCTCGTCCATCAAGGTCACGGTCGCGCCGAATACGATCTTGTCGCCCGACAAAGTCGTCGGATCGATAATCTGGGCGCGGCCGATCTTGTCCTCGATGTCGCCAATTGTCGCTTCGACCTGGCCCTGACGTTCTTTGGCAGCATGATATTCGGCATTTTCCGACAGATCGCCGTGGGCGCGCGCTTCCTCGATTGCTTCAACAATCAAAGGGCGCTCGTCGCGGAGGCGTTTCAGGTCAGTCGTCAGCTTTTCATAACCTTCGGCCAACATCGGATATTTTTCAAAGCTCGCCATGAGCACCGTCCTAACGTCACAAAAATGTCCCTACCGGCGGAGGATAACCCTTCATCCGGCTTGCAGTTCAATTGTAGGGGAGAAATAACTGCTGGCTTAATAATAGTCCTGAAGTGGCCGAACTTCAAGCTCGCGCTGCTGAAGCGACGCAATCGCCTGTACAACGGCAACGCTAGCGGCAGCGGTGGTATATTGCGAAACCTTGCCCACCAACGCCGAACGGCGGATTTCTTCGCTGTCCTTAAGGCTCTGCCAGCCTTCCGTAGTGTTGAAAATCAGCTGGATTTCACCGTCCTTGATCTTGTCGACGATATGCGGGCGGCCCTGCGCGACTTTGTTGACGCGCTCGACCTCTATGCCTTGGGCAAGCAGGTAATCCGCCGTGCCGCCAGTTGCACACACAATAAAGCCGCATTCGATGGCTTGGCGAACCGCTGGAACAATGACGGGTTTATCGCTGTCTTTGACCGACACGAACAGCTTGCCCGACATCGGCGGCGGCATGCGCGCACCAATTTGCGATTTGGCAAAGGCCGTGGCGAAATCGCGGTCGATGCCCATGACTTCGCCGGTGGATTTCATTTC
>JANOPT010000158.1:0-1760 GCA_031421975.1 Sphingomonadales bacterium
GCTCGGTGATTTCGGGCCAGGCTTTGCGGGCGGGCTTTTCGTGGTGCAGGATGGCGACAACCTGCCCGATGCCCAAAATTTCAAATTTGCCGATTGGGCGGATATCGTGGCTGAACTTGGCTTGAAGTCCAACTGACGCTGGACAGCAATCTCCGCTTCGCGCAAGGAAGCGGGCATGGCTGTATGGTTTCACGAAACACTCGATCTGGTCTCGATTACTGCCAATGGCCGAGATTGCATGCCCGGAAATCTCGGCATCGAATTTATCGAGCATGGCGACAATTGGTTGAAGGCAAAAATGCCGGTCACGAACCGTAGCAAGCAGCCCTATGGACGGCTGCACGGCGGTGCATCGGTTGCGCTGGCCGAGACGGTTGGGTCGGTCGCTGCGGCGATGACCATCGACCACAGCAAATTTGCGACCGTCGGAATGGAAATCAATGCCAATCATGTCCGTCCAGTCAAGGACGGGTTCGTCTATGCCATTGCCACTGCCGAATCGATCGGACGAACGACGCAAATCTGGTCGATCCGGATTGAGGACGAGGCGGGCAAGCTGGTCTGTATTTCGCGGATTACGATGGCGGTTATATCGATGGACCGGGCCTGAATATGACGCGATATGTCCGTGAATTCAAAGGGTTCGCCGGCATCAGGCTGGAGGCTGACGCCATTGGGTCTGCTGATGACCCGTCGATCATCCTGCTTCATGGGTTTGGCCAGACGCGGAAGATTTGGGAAGAAGTCGCGCTGGGGCTGGAACAGGCAGGGCGCCATGTCATCAATGTCGATCTACGCGGACATGGCGATAGCGAATGGCCCGAATATGCGCGCTACGATTTTGACGCTTATGTAGAGGATTTGCGCGCCGTTCTGGGTCAGATGCGAACCCGGCCGGTGATTGCCGCGGCCGCCCATAGCGGCTGGATTGCGACAGCAGCGCTTGCAGAGGATGCGGCAACGCTGGCATCGGGGTTAATCCTTGTCGATCCACCAGCGCACGCCGACGCGCATTCGGTGAAAGTGTCTGCCGAGGCCCATCTGGCTACGCTCGGTCAGAATATGGCAAAGCCGGATTATGACCATAAACTGTTCGATGCGCTCGGCACCGACGGTGTCGATACGCGCCTTGCGACGGGATCGGCGCTTGTTAACATCCCTGTCCTGGTTGTTCGCGGTGCGATTGGCGGTATGGCTACCGACGAAGTCCCGAGTTTTACTGCGGCTTTTCCTAATGTCGAAACCATAGATGTCGACGGCGGCGGGTTGCTTGGCGTGGCCGGGCGTACCGAGACCCTGAACGGCCTGTTGATAGATTTTCTGGAACGCAAGCAACCGCGCTTTGTGCCGGAATATCGTTCCGGGTCGGACGCGCGGACGCTGCGTGATGCTATGGGCTGTTTTGCCACCGGGGTAACGATTATCACGGCGCATGCCGCTGACGGCAAACCAGTCGGCCTGACCGCAAACAGCTTCACCAGCGTGTCGCTCGATCCGCCATTGCTGCTCGTGTGCATCGCCAACACGGCGGGCAGCGCCGATGTCCTTCGCGCGGCAGACAGTTTTGCCGTCAATGTTTTGCAAATCGGCCAGCAACCGGTATCCAATTTGTTCGCAGGCAAGGGCGAAGACCGCTTTGCCGGAACACGGTGGGAAGTCGGCGAATATGGCGCACCTATCTTGCCGAGTTCGCTTGGCGTTTTCGAATGCAAACGCCACGCGCTGCACGAGGCAGGGGACCATTTCCTGCTGGTAGGGCA
>JANOPT010000159.1:0-17728 GCA_031421975.1 Sphingomonadales bacterium
AGTTTTTCAAGCCGTTTCTTACGTGTTTCCTCGGTACGGAACAGCTCGACATCGCCTGCCCAGTCGGACCATTCCGTCAGCAGACGGCGGTCCTTCCACGGAAAATCGAAGATGATCGCAAGCATTTGCGTCGTGAGCTCAATCGACACCAGATCGACCCAGTCGAACGGCTTGCCCACCGGCAGGCTATCGAGCAATTCAGCCGTTCGCGCCCGGATATCGCTTGTCATCCGCACCATTTCGGCGGGGGTGAATGCAGGTGCCACCACACGGCGTTCTTCGGTGTGTTTGGGCCGGTCCATGGCGATGAACATCGGCATCACGATACGCTGGTCTTCAGGAATGGCCTCCTTCAAATCATCGTCGGCGACGATGGTGATACCGCCATTTTCGAACGAGGAGGAGAAGATATCGGGCAACGCTTCGACATGCTGGATGGGCTTTAGCGTTGTGACGTTCCAGTAATCGTTGAAATCGCTGCCAGTGATCTTGTTGATTGGCGCGCGCTCACGCATTTCCTTGAAAACCGGTTGCCAGCGGTCCTCGACATAAATTTCGGGACCCGACACATCCCAGCGATGCGGCGCGGCGTTGACTTCCCAAGGCAGCGAATCGCTTTCAAAAACGGGGGCGGTGGCCATTGTCTTAGACTCCTCTCGAGTCTGAAACTGCCATTACTGACAGATATGTCAATCCCGTTTCGATATGCAACTTGATTCCCGCGATTTTATCCTTTGACGCTAATCAATCCGAACAATTTGCGTTTGCCCTCGTCCTTTATCCGTCCTGCACTGCCCGATTTCATGACGTTTTTCTTGAACAGGTAGACGCCAACGCGAAGCAAAAGAATGGCAAAGAGAATCTGGCCGATGATTGCTACGCCATGATGCCAAAGCGTCGGTTCAAGTGCCGCACGCCCGATCATCGCGAACGGGGAACTGAAAGGGAAAATGGCCGCGAACACTTCCATCGGCTGGCCGGTTTTGGTCAGCGCATAGGATGCGAAGAAAAAGTTGATAAGCTGCGCCATGGTAACGGGCATCGAAATAGTCTGCACCTCGCGTACCGTTGCCGCCATCGCGCCAATGCCCAAAAACAAGGCGCCGAGCATCAGATATGCCAAGATAAAATAGGTGAAGCACAGCGCAACGAACAACGGCCAGCCGACCGCAGGTGTAGGATAGCTGGGCAGGTTGCCGCCGACGAATTGCAGGCCGACAAACCCGACAGTGGTCCACACCATGATGCCGAGCAGGGCCATACCCAGCATCGCGAACAATTTTCCAAGGAACACAGATTCCATCGGGATTGACGCGGCCAGTATCTCGATAATCTTGTTCGCCTTTTCCTCAACCAAATTCGACAGCACCATACCGGCAAGCAGCATGGTCAGGAAGAACACGAGAATCTGTCCGCCCTGCGCGGTGACAGTACGCAGCTGTTTGTCATTATTGGCCGTGTCGGCGACGACGTCAGGGGTAATTTCCGGCAGTACCAACGCGCCGGGATTGCGGGCATATCCTGCCAGAAGCTCGATATCCGCCTGTTCGCGATCAACCGAGCGGGCCGTTCCTGTTACGACCGGCTTGGCGAGTGTGCCGGTGACAACGACACTGAGGTTATCGGCTTTGACTTTCAGAAAATCCTGCGGATTGCTGGGGCTATCGGCGACACCGACGATTTTCATCTCGGTAAAGTATTTTTCGCCCATCGTTTTCGAAAGGGCCTGTCGCGCCGATATCATCTGCTGCGAATCGGTCTGCGACATCGCCATGCCAATGACAGGTCGGGATGCCTCTTTCGCAATTTGTCCGCCTAGACTGCCGGCGGCGATGCCCACCAGCACGGGGAAAAATGGCCCGAGCAGGAAAAAGATGAAGGCCTTGGAATAGATAATCGCGGTGAAATCGCGGCGGGCAATAACAAATGCGGCACGGATGATTTCCTTCATGCAACTTCTCCGGCGACTGGTTCATCCATTTCGGCAGCGACCGCTTCGCCGGCGATCGCGACAAAGGCATCGTGCAGGCCGGGCCGTTCGATCGAGAGCGACTTTATCCCGGCCTTGCCCTCGACCAATGCGATCAGCAGCGGCTCGACCCCGGTTTCCGGCAAGGTAAAATGCCACCAGTTGCCCTCGGCCTTGGTTTCTGTGGGTAGCGCTTTGCGCCACGGACCGTCGAGCGTTTCGGTTTCCAGATGCACTTGCGGGCGCAACCGGTCGCGCGCTTCGGAAACCAGTCCGTCAAAGCTTATCTTGCCCTTGGCGATAATCGCGATCCGCTCGCACAGGCGTTCGGCATGGGCGATGACGTGCGTTGAAAATATTATCGTCACGCCTTTCGCGGCCTGTGCGCGGATCATCTTTTCAAGCTTTGCCTGATTGAGCGCGTCGAGCCCTGAAAAGGGTTCGTCCAGAACAATCAGTTTCGGGTCGTGGACGATGGTGCCCATCAGCTGCACCGTCTGCGCCATGCCTTTGGACAATTGCCGTATCTGCCGGTCGGCTGCATAGCCAAGCCCTGCATCTTCGAGGAGCGCCCGGCCCCTGGCGGCGCCTTCTGTCAATGACAGCCCGCGCAGTGCGCCCATGAAGGCAATGGTATCGACCGCGCGCATCGACTGATAAAGCCCGCGCTCTTCGGGCAAATAACCGACATTGCGCGACTGCGTGATTGGCCGGTCAGAGCCGAGCAACGTCCGGACGCCTTCATCGGGGTCGATAATACCAAGCAACGTTCGAAGCATCGTCGTTTTGCCCGCACCATTAGGACCCAATATGCCGTAAATGCTGCCCACCGGAACTTTCAGGTCGACGCCATCCACGGCGCGAAAGCCGTCGAATTGCTTTACTAGTCCCTTTGCCTCTATTGCATACATGAGAAATTTCGCCCCGGAAACGATATGGTGATGAATAGGGTTGGCGTGTGAAAAGACACAAGACAAATCTGGTTAATGCGTTGAAAGAACGGGCGGCTGCGGAGGGTTTTGTGTCGTTCGGAATTGCGCCGGGAGGCCTTGCGCCGCTGGCGGGTGAGCGGTTGCGGCAATGGATCGCTGACGGGTATCACGGCGACATGCTGTGGATGGCGGACCGTGTGGGTGAGCGGGCGAGCCCCGACGCGCTTTGGCCAGAGGTCAAATCGGTCATCATGCTGGGCATGAGCTATGCGCCTGCCTCCGATCCGATGGCGCTTGAAGGTCACACCGACCGCGCCCGTATTTCGGTTTACGCGCAGGGCCGCGACTATCATGATGTCGTCAAAGGAGCGCTTAAGCGGTTGGCGGGATGGCTGGCGTTTGAGGCTGGCGCTGATGTGAAAGTTTTTGTCGATACCGCGCCGGTGATGGAAAAGGCGCTGGCCGAAACCGCCGGGTTGGGCTGGCAGGGTAAGCACAGCAATATCGTCAGCCGGACGCATGGCAGTTGGCTATTCCTCGGCGCGATTTACACGACCGCCGAACTCACGCCGGATGTAGCAGGCACCGACAGCTGCGGAACGTGCCGCGCGTGCCAGGATATCTGCCCGACAGATGCATTTCCGGCACCGTATAAAGTCGACGCGCAGCGGTGCATTTCCTATCTCACCATCGAGCATAAGGGCCCGATCCCGACTGAACTGCGTCCGCTTATCGGCAACCATATCTACGGCTGTGATGATTGCCTTGCGGTCTGCCCGTGGAACAAATTTGCGGAAAGTGCGGCTGCCAACAAGGCGTTTCTGCCGCGCGCCGAGCTTGTCGCCCCGCGTTTGGCCGATCTGCTATCGCTGGATGATGCCGCATTCCGGGTGCTATTTTCAGGTTCGCCAATCAAGCGCATCGGCCGCGACCGTTTCATCCGCAATGTGGCGATTGCTGCGGGAAATAGCGGTCACGCAGAACTGCGTGCTGCATTAAATCCGCTGCTGGGCGATGACAATGACGTGGTGCGCGATGCCGCTAAATGGGCCGTAGAACAATTGGATAAAGTCGTCGTCTAGCGCCGTTGCAACGCATCGACACAGGCTGCCCGGTCCACCGCAGCGCCATCGCTGCGGCGCGCATCGACATGGCTCACGACCTCTGCACCGTTTTTGCCGTCCGGATACAGAAATGCGTCGAGTACGCACGCCTTGCCGGTAAACTGCAACTTTCGCCCATATACTTCGACAACGTCGGTCCTGGGTTCGCCAAACAGCCGTTTCAAGGCGCCGAAATCTTTGCCCATGACGGCCTCCAGCCCGCGTTTGTCGATCGCCGGTCTGACTGGAAATGCACCGGCGGTTTTCTCAGGAGTAGCAGGTCGCGTTACTATCGTTGGCGCGGTAACGCAGCCCGCCAGCAGCGATGTGACCGCGATGAGCAGTGGATATTTCATAATTTGCTGACCCCCGAATGCACCATGTGAACCGCCATCGCAGTTGCCAAAACCGGCACGATGAGATTGAAAAACGGAACGAGCATGCCCGCCGTACCCAACAGTCCAAGCAAAAGCCGGGGCAGTTTTCTGATGCTGCCATGCGCCTTACCATGCCGGGCGACGAGCATGTCCTCCAGATCGCGGCCCAGCAAAAGCGCATTGACGAGCATGAATGCAATCGCCGTGCCGACGCCGGTAAATAGCAGCAGCAGGTACACGGGCAACGCCAGCAGATTATACCCGACGACCCGCATTACCGATCGCAGCGCCATCTGCAAGCCGGTCGACAGCCCCGGCCTTTTGCCGAGCCCAGCGTGGTTTGGATAATGCCGGTCCTCTACGGCGTCGATGATATCGTCGGCAAAAATCCATGTGATAGCGACCGCCACAACCCGGAACAGCAAAACGCCGGCCAGTATCAACACAGCCACCGAAATCAGCCCGGACAGAGCGCCGTCGCCGGTCACATTCATCCAGACAAAAAATGCATCCAGCGCGAACCAAAGACCGATGCCCAAAACGATAAACACCGCAACCGTCAGCAATATGACCTTGGCCAGCAATGCAGCGACCCTTTTGTCCGAAAGGCTCTGGAATGAAAGCATGAGTGCGCTGATCATCGTGTATCTCTAAAGGCCTTGCCCGAAATGTCCAATCCCCCTAGTGCGCGCCAACCTGACATTCGGGCCAAATTCACATTGGGAATCACATGACCGACACCCGCTTTGACGTTCTCGCCATTGGCAACGCGATCGTCGACATCATTGCCGATACGAACGACGCGTTCATCGACAGCGAAGGCCTGAGCAAGGGCAGCATGCAGCTCATTGACGAGGCGCGCGCCAAGGCGCTGTACGACCATATGGGCCCGGCACGCGAAATCAGCGGCGGGTCTGCGGCTAACACACTGGCTGGCCTAGCGCGGCTCGGACACAAAACGGCGTTCATCGGTCAGGTCGCCGATGACCAGCTCGGTGGCGTTTTTGCCCATGACATTCGTGCAGGCGGCATCCATTTCGACATTCCGGCGCGCAAAGGTGCCCCTGCCACTGCGTGCTGCTACATCTTGGTTACGCCCGACGCACAGCGAACGATGAACACGTTTCTGGGTGCGTCACAATATCTGCCCGCGCGATTGATCGACACGTCGTTAATCGAAAGTGCCGCCATTCTGTATCTCGAGGGCTATCTTTGGGATCCTGAAGAGCCACGCGCAGCTATGCGGACGGCAATCGACGTTGCGCGTGCTGCGGGACGCAAGGTTGCGCTGACGTTATCCGATGCCTTTGTCATTTCGCGCCATGGTCCCGATTTCCTCGCCGAAATGGACGCTGGCCGAATCGATATCTTGTTTGCCAACGAGCTCGAAATCTGTGCCCTCAATGGCAGTGACAATTTCGAAGCATCGGTAGCCGCAATTGCGGCAAAGGTACCGTTGTTGGTCTGCACGCGCGGCGAACATGGTGCGATTGCGATTGAAAACGGCGTCCGGACCGAAGTTTCTGCCGAACCGGTAATAAAATTGGTCGACACCACTGGCGCAGGCGACCTGTTCGCTGCGGGTGTGTTCGCAGGAATAGCGCAAGGCCGTTCGATGGCCGACAGCCTGACCATGGGAGCGGTCTGTGCCGCCGAGATCATCTCGCATTACGGCGCGCGGCCGGAAGCCGACATCGCGGAACTGGTCAGGAATCGTCTGGGCTAGGGGCTTTTTTTGAACAATATCCGGTCTTCGGGGCCAAAGCCCCAGCGCCAGATAATCCAGCTATAAAGCCCCATAATCGCCGGAATGCCGATGGTCAGCTCGACCCATTCAAATCGGGCAGGAACGCTGACGATGACAATGCCGAGCAGAGCCGCCGCGGCGACTGCCCAGATGAGCGCCATTCGCCAGATGCTGATGCCGTAACCTAGTAGCTTGCTCAGAAATCTGGATTTTATGAGTGATCCGATTCCCAATGATACCATCAAGCCGCAGGCCACCGCAGCAGCCTCGTAGAGGCCGACCGTGCCGGACCGGACAGGCAATTCATCGACCAGCATGATAAGTCCCACGCTCACCAAGGCCTGAACGCCCAGCATGCCGATCGAAATTGCCAGATTGCGGTGGCGCGCCATATAGACCAGCGCCGCCTCGCTGACCACGGCGGTTGCGGCCGCCACTTCAGCGGCGAGCAGGAAAGACAATGCGGCGGTACCGCCGACGAACTGCGGTCCGACCAGGCCCATCACAGCCTCCCCGGGTATTCCGAGCGCCAGCGCTATTCCTGCTTGTGCAGCAATGATCCAAAACCCGACCTGGCCAACCTGGCGGGCAATCTCTGCATAGTTTTTGGTCTGCAGATTGCGCGTGATGACGGGGCCCAAAATCGGATCGAAACTGGTTTTCAGTTTTTGTGGCAGGCTTGCGACCTGCTGTGCGACATAATAAATGCCAACCACGGCAGGCGAAGCGAACAGGCCCAGTATCGCCAGATCGAGCCTTCGGCTGCCCCACTCGGCGGCGTCGGCTGCGGCAAGAGGCAAATTGCGTCGGGCGATGGCATAGGAACGGGGCGGACTGGGAATCCAGCCCCACGGCAATCCGTAACTCCGCCATAATGGCCACAGTGCAAACAGCAATGCAGCGACGAGGGAGACGACATAGGATATGATCAATCCATCGCGCGCGGAGTAAAAATAGAGTGCACCTGCCGCGATACTGATGGTCCACGGCTCGACAATGGCGCGGGCGCGAACCGTCGATACGATATCGAACTTGTATGCCAGCGCAGCCAAAGCGATGTCGGTTGCGACAATTGCAAAGATGACGAGCGGTAAAAATCGGTCGAGGCCATTGATTGCGCTGTTGGGAAACATCAGTTGCGGAAGCAGGATGAGCAACGCAGCGCCCGATGCGGCCGCAGCCATCGCCACCAATAATGCGTCGGCAATCATATGCGCTGCCGGACGGTCGTCACGCGACAGTAACTCGGCCAGGCCCCGACGCAAACCCAATGATGCAAGCTGGGCCACGAATTCGACGATCAAAATAGCATAGGCAAACCGGCCAAGAGCCTCGGGCCCGTATAGCCGCCCCGCAATAAACAGGAATGGAATCCGCGCCGCCAACCGCAGCACGAAGCCGAAAACATTCGTGCGCCCGCCCTTGGCCAGCGCCTGAATATCGTCTTCATCGGTTCTGGCTGCCGTCAATCTGTCACCCCTGTCGCAAAACGCTAGCGCAAACGCGATTGCGTTACCAGCTTTCGGGCTTCAGTGGTCGCGCAAGCAGCGCGGCAGTGACTTGCGACACCGTAGCACTGCCATCGAGCAGCGCACAAACGGCAGCAACGATAGGCATTTCAACACCAAGCTTTTGAGCCGATTGCAGCAATACCGGTGCAGTAAACGCCCCTTCTGCGACCGTATGCCGGTCAGCGAGCATTTCCGTTGCCGGCTTTCCCTGCCCAAGCCCGCGACCAAGCGAGAAATTGCGTGAATTTTCGGAGGAACATGTAAGAACCAGATCGCCCAACCCCGATAGTCCCGCCAGCGTTTCGGATTTGGCCCCGCGCGCCAGGCCGTAGCGTTGCATTTCGGCAAAGCCGCGCGCGATAAGTGCTGCGCGCGCGTTAAGGCCGAGCCCGGCACCGTCGACAACGCCGCAACCAATGGCCAGCACATTCTTGACTGCGCCGCCGATTTCCGCACCGACGACATCGTCCGACCAATATGGGCGGAACGCGGGCGCGGCGATCAACCGCATCAGCACCGACCCAAGTGCCTGATTGGCAGTCGCCAGCGTAATCGCCGTTGGCTTTCCGGCGGCGACCTCATGCGCGAAAGTCGGACCGGACAGTACTGCGATCGGATTGTGCGGCCTGACCTCAGCAGCAATGTCCGAGACAAGATACTGCGTGTCGGCTTCGATCCCTTTCGCGCAAAGCAGTAACGGTGCGTTCGTTGCGGGCAATGCAGCCAGCGTCGCGCGAACAAACTGGGCCGGAGTAACGACGAGCAGTGCGCCGCAATCGGCCATGTCGGCAAGGTTGCCGGTCGCTACAATCTTGGGCGATAACGCCAGTCCGGGCAAGAAGGCGGCATTTTCCCGGCGGTCATTGATGCCGGAAACCACGTCCGGTTCGCGTGCCCACAATAAAACATTATCGTGGATTTGGGCGATTACAGCGGCAAGGGCAGTGCCCCATGCGCCGCCCCCTAATATACCCACCGGATAGAGTGCGTTGCTCATGCTTTTACTCCAGCGCCGCGTGCCGGGATTGCGTCCGGATCGAGCGGCCATCGCGGACGCGCAACAAAATCCAGACCATCGGTCAGGCCTGCAGCAAAACGCTCGGCACCAGCCCAGGCGATCATCGCGCCATTGTCGGTGCACAGCCACAATGGCGGCGCGACGAAGCGCATCGCGTATTTATCGGCAAGATTTTCGAGCATATCGCGGATCGCCATGTTCGCCGCAACGCCGCCCGCCACCACGAGCGAACGGGGCGGATCAATTCTTTCCAGCGTGTAGGTCAGCCTGTCGGCCAGACAATCGACAACCGCCTGCTGGAACGATGCGGCAATATCCTCGACTTTATACTGTCCAGTTTCATGCGCGCGCAGTACCGCGCTCTTCAGCCCGGCAAATGAGAAGTGCGGCTCGTCAGCGCCTTTCAACGGCCGTGGTAAAGGCACAGCTTTAGCGTTGCCATGCATAGCTGCGCGTTCGACCGCCGGGCCCCCGGGAAATCCCAAGCCAAGAATCTTGGCGGTCTTGTCGAACGCTTCACCCACTGCATCGTCGATGGTGGTCGCGAGCCGGTTGTAGTCGCCAACGCCATTGACCCGAAGCAACTGGCAATGGCCGCCGGACACAAGCAACAGCAGATACGGAAAATCGAGGTCAGGATCGATCAGGCGCGGCGACAATGCGTGGCCTTCGAGATGATTGACCGCAATAAGCGGTTTGCCCGAGGCCATCGCAAGCGCCTTTGCAGTTACCAGCCCGACCATCACCCCGCCAATCAGGCCCGGTCCTGCCGTCGCCGCAATCGCATCGACATCGTCCAGCGTCATTCCGGCATCAGCCAGCGCAGTTTCGACAAGCGGAGTCATCAGCTCGGCATGCGCGCGGGCGGCAATCTCAGGCACCACGCCGCCAAAGGCCCGGTGATGGTCCTCTTGTCCCGCAAGCGCGTGGCTCAAAACCACGCGGTCGGAACGCACGATTGCCGCCGCTGTTTCGTCGCAACTGGATTCGAGGCCGAGGATGATTGCCATTCGCCGTTGCCATAGGTGCAAGGCTCGTTATGAACAAGTCGCATGAGCTTCACTTCCGATCGCCCTTTACGCATCGGCACGCGCCGATCTCCTCTGGCTATGGCGCAGGCCGAAATGACGATGGCGGCAATCAAGCAGGCGCATGGCTTGCAGGATGACGCGGTACAGCTTGTGCCGATGCTGGCCACGGGTGATAAGATCCAGGACCGGCCTCTGGCCGAAATTGGCGGCAAGGCATTATGGACTAAGGAACTGGAGCGTGCGCTGATCGACGACCAGATCGACATTGCGGTCCATTCGATGAAGGATGTCGAAACCGTTCGTGCCAATGTTTTCAACATTTCGGCCATGCTGCCACGCGCCGATGTGCGTGACCGGCTGATCGGCGCGGAATCGGTCGAAGTGCTGCCTGAAGGCGCTCGCGTGGGCACGTCGAGCCCTCGGCGGTCGGCGCAATTACAACGGTTGCGCCCAGATTTGCAGATTGTGCCTCTGCGCGGCAATGTCGCGACGCGGCTGGCGCATATTGCGGCGGGTGATGCCGATGCCACTTTGCTTGCCGCCGCCGGTCTTGACCGTCTGGGCATGCCCGACGTCGGTTTCGCGCTGTCGCTCGACCATTTTTTGCCTGCCGCGTCACAAGGCGCTGTAGGAATCGACCGGTTGTCGAGCCGGGACGATCTTGTTCCCCTGCTCGACGCGATCAACGATCCCGACACCTATGCAACAGTAATGGCCGAGCGCCATCTGCTGGAGGCGATTGGCGGGAACTGTCATTCTCCCGTGGCGGCCTTCGCCCAAATCGAGGCAGATCACATCCGGCTTCGGGCCGAAATATTTACTGCCGACGGCCGCGAAATGCAGTCGGGAACGATTGTTTTTGCCGCCGATGTCGACGGCCCGTCGCAGCTTGCAACAGAACTGCTGACGGTGGCCAGCGCTCGATTGCGGGCGATATTCAACCCGTGAAGTTGCTGATTATCCGGCCGCAGCCCGGCGCGGATGCAACCGCAAAACGCGTGTATGCGGCAGGGTTCGACCCGATCATCATGCCGTTGTTTGCGATCAAGCCACTGCCTTTAACGCCCATCGCGGCAAAGGATTATGATGCCGTGCTGCTGACCAGCGGCAATGCCGCGCGCGCGGCCGGACATGCGCTTTCACTGCTCACTCGATTGCCGTTCTATGCCGTTGGCGCCGCCACCGCCCGGGCATTGGACGACGCAATGTTGCCGCCTTTTTGCGTCGGCACTCACGGCGTCGATGCGCTCGTTTCGGTCGCAAGGCAACATGGTCATCGCAGGCTTTTATGGCTTGCCGGGGAAGATTACACCGATCCGCAAGACCCTGCCGACGTCACCATCGATGTTCAGCTTGTTTATCGCAGTGTGGTGGTAACTGAACCCGAAGGCTTTGACGACGCTGTCCGGCAGTCTGTTGCGGTGCTTCTGCATTCGCCACGGGCGGCACGACATTTTGCTGGTTTGTGTGAGCTTTATGGTCTTTTGCGCGGCACCATCACCGTTGCCACATTCTCGCAAAACATTGCCGAAAATGCAGGTGATGGATGGGCAGCCAATATTATTGCAACTGTTCCCAATGATGCGGCGCTCTTGTCCGAATTGCAAAGGCGCTTTACAACGGTCACTCGCGACCCCTAACTCACAATGGCTATCGAGGGGAAAATATGACCGATCAGGGCACGACTCAGGCTGCGCCGCGCAATGGTATGAAGTTCAAGCATATCCTGCTTTTGCTTCTGATTGCATTTATCGGGGGTGCCATTGCGACCTGGTGGCTGGCACGCGAATATGGCTATCTTGACCAGCCGCCTGTCATGTCTTCGAACGACGCTGGCGCTAATACTCAGGCGTCGGCAGACAGCATGCTGATGCCGGAACTGTCTTTGCCCGATGGCGCGATTGACGGTCGTTTGAACCAGATTAATGCCGATGCGGCAGCAGCGTCAGGCAATGTCGCGCGGGCCGAGGGGCTGCTTGCGGCATTCGCCGCCCGCCGTGCGATCGATAGCGGTGCGCCGCTCGGATATCTTGCCGACCAACTGCGTCTGCGGTTCGGGGCCACTCAGCCGCAGGCGGTTTCGACAGTTATCGCTGCCTCGCAAGCACCTGTGACAATCGAGATGCTACAGGCTGAATTGAAAGGTTTGGAGCCTGCCTTGCTGACGGGTAACAGCGACGACGGCATCTGGACCAATGTGAAGCGTGAAATGGCCGAACTGTTCGTGTTACGAAAGGACGGCGTCCCTCCGACTGCACCGACACAGCGGCTCGAACGCGCGCAAACTTTGCTAGAGGCTGGGAAAATGCCTGACGCAATGGCCGAAATATCTGCCATGCCCGGCGCGGCATCGGCGCAATCCTGGCTGATGCGCGCCAAACGCTATAGCGATGCCCGCAAGGCGTTGGATCGGCTGGAACGCGGCGCGTTGGTGGCACCTATAGTTGCGCCGGTTATCGTTCCGCCGCCCGTGCAAGAGGGAGCGCCCCAATTGCCAGCGGACGGCGTCGGCCCATAAATATACGCGTATTTTGTGTCATAAATCTTTCATAAATCCATAAGCTGCATATATCGGGGCGATGGCGACCCGATTCACAACGATCCCGGCCCAAACCGAAGGCGTGGCTTCCGGCGCTCTGGCGCCTGCGTTGCCGTTGTTGGCGCGCGAAGCGATGTCGTTTGCTTACATGCGCGCGAGCGCCGCATTCGCGTCGACTGTCCCGCTGGATGTCGATGGCCATGGTCGCGCCGTGATGGTGGTACCGGGCTTTCTGGCATCGGACCAGACGACGTCACGGTTGCGCCGGTCATTGCAAGGTGCCGGTTTTCAGTCATTCGGCTGGGGCCTTGGACGGAATAAAGGAATCAAGGCGGATATCCTTGATCGGCTTGACAAGCGGATCGACGATCTGGCCCTTGATATGCCCATGACACTTGTTGGATGGAGCCTGGGTGGGCTGATTGCACGCGAATACGCAAAATTCGCACCGCATCGCGTTGCTAAGGTTGTGACGTTGGGCAGTCCGTTTTCCGGCGATATGCGCGCTAACAATGCGTGGCGTGTGTATGAATTGGTTGCCGGTCACAAAGTCGATGCGCCGCCGCTTGAGGTGTCGTTGGCAGAAAAACCGCCAGTCCCAACCTGTGCATTATGGTCGGCAAGGGATGGCGTTGTTGCGCCCTATTCCGCGCGCGGCCGACGGCATGAATCGGATGAGCGGATCGAACTCGACTGTTCGCATATGGCCTTCGTCGCAAAACCCGATGCGATTCGCATGATCGCAAGGGCTATCGCTACCTAATCCTGACTGGCACGATAGTTGCTGTGCTTTGGGGACATGTTTCCAAAGGAGCTTTCATGCAATATCTGTTGTTACTCGCCACCCTGGCCGCCCCTTCATTCGAGGATCTTGAAATTCTCGATGAACGTATTCTGTCGGTTTCCGGCCACGCCGAGCAGATCGACAAGAGGCTTAAACTTGCCCAATGCCCCGACGAGCCAATCATCGCCGCTTCATCAGGCGGCGCGGTAGTGGTGCGTTGCCCGGCGCTTGGCTGGCGATTGCGCGTGCCTATGAAAGCGGTTTCTGCCGTGGCTGATCTGCGCGAAATCATTGTCCGCAAAGGGGAGTTGGTCGAGTGTGTTTCCGGCGGTCCGGGCTTTGCCGTCTCGACTTCGATGATCGCGATGGATGATGCAGGCGTTGGCCAGCCGGTACGTGTCAAATCCCCGTCATCGCCGATTCCGATCACGGCTACCGTCACGGCACGCGGATTGGTTTCCTTTTAAGGTCTAAAAGCCTGCGCCGATCTGCCGTTCTTGTCTCTGTCAGGTCTGTCGGATTTCCGACAGGCCACAGGAAAAGGAACATTCTATGGTGGAATCCGTCAATTTCGGGCGGGCCAGGCCGTTTCCTCAATCGCGCTTGGTTACGCCGAACCGTGCCGAGAGGCGTGAACATGTGCATAACGCGCAACCGGCGCATCCTCAAAGTTTAAGCCTTGCCAGTGCGCTTGCCCATTTGGGCCCGCCTTTTGACGCCAGCAAAGTGGCTTCGCTTAAAGCCGCGATTGCCAGCGGCAGTTACCAGATCGATCTGGGCAAGATTGCCGATGGTATCGTGCGCTTTGGTGTCAACGACCACGTCTGATGATCGAGAATTTGATTGATTGCCAGACGACGCTGATCGCTGCGCTTGACGCGCGCGACGCCGACGCGATCCTGTCTGCCAGCCATGCGCTGCAAAGCGCGGTCGATGCGCTGCGGCAGTCGCCTATTGCATCCGATGCGGGCATGCTCGCGCTCGGTTTGAAACAGACGGAAGCCGCGCGCATCAGGGTCAAATATCTGACGGCGTGGAACCGCCAGAAAATTGACCAGCTGGCCGATTTGCGCGGGCAATCAAGCGGCCATATCTACACAAAGCGGCCTGAAAGCGGATAATTCGGGTTTTGGCATGGTGGTTGCAGTTCATTGTGAATGATCGACCGCACTCACCATCAACCCGCCACGGCGCAGCGTGTGACCGCAGCCATTGCCAATGCCTCGTCGCGCACCGGCGTGTCGTTCGACTATCTGATGGATCAGGCGCGGATCGAGAGCGGCATGCGCCCCGATGCGCGCGCCGCGACCTCAAGTGCAACCGGCCTGTATCAGTTTACCAAGCAAACCTGGCTTGGCACAGTGAAGCAACATGGCGCGGATCACGGTCTGGGCTGGGCCGCAGGCGCAATTACCCAACGGTCCGATGGTACATTTGCGGTAGCCGACGGTGCGCTTCGCTCGTCGATTCTAGACCTGCGGACCAATCCGGAAGCTGCTGCGGCAATGGCGGCAGAGTTTGCCGCCGATAACAGTGAATATCTTCAGTCCCGCGTTGGCAGCAGCCCGGAACATGTCGACCTTTATCTTGCCCATTTTCTGGGGGCAGAAGGTGCCGCACGGTTCCTGTCCGCCCATAAGGACGATCCGGAGCAACCGGCCGCATTGCTGTTCCCCGCAGCCGCAGCCGCAAACCGCAGCATATTTTATCGTCAGGACGGCACGTCGCGCAGCCTGTCCGACATTCGCGGTCAATTTGCGGCCAAGCTCGGTAATTCGACGGGCGTCGCGACGCCGTCGGCGCGCCCGGCGCTGCGTGTAGCGCACTCGACAACAGGAGAGCGCCGGTCGCTTTCGCTTGGCCAGATGGAGCCGATGCCAAAAAGGCTCGACCTCGATTTCGCCCGTGAGGCCTATCGCCGGCTATCGGGATCAGCCGCGTGATCGATCGCCTCAACCTTTCATTATGGATGGCAAGCATCAAGTCAGGAGCGTTGCCGATAGCGATCCTGCTGCTGGTCATGCTGATGATCGTGCCCGTTCCGGCAGTCCTGCTTGATATCGGGTTCATTCTCAACATCATGATCAGCCTTGCGGTGCTGATGGTCGCGATGAACGTCGCCAAGCCGCTCGATTTTTCGGCGTTTCCTACTGTTCTGCTGTTTGCCACATTATTCCGCCTCGCGCTGAACGTTGCTTCGACCCGCGTCGTGCTCGTCGACGGGCATCTGGGTGGGGCGGCGGCTGGCCATGTGATCGAGGCGTTCGGCGCGGTGCTGATCGGTGGGGACTATATCGTCGGCCTGTTCGTGTTTGCGGTATTGATGATTATCAACCTGGTCGTCATCACCAAAGGCGCCGGCCGGGTGTCAGAGGTCTCGGCCCGCTTTACGCTGGATGCCTTGCCCGGCAAGCAGATGGCGATCGACGCCGATTTGAATGCAGGGCTCGTGACCCCCGACGAAGCCAAGACCAGGCGGCAGGAAGTCGCGACCGAAGCCGACTTTTACGGATCGATGGACGGCGCATCAAAGTTCGTAAAGGGCGACGCGGTTGCCGGGCTGCTGATATTGTTCGTCAACATTTTCGGGGGATTGATCCTCGGCGTGGTCAGCCACGATTTAAGCTTTGGGCAGGCAGCGCAGACATATATCATGCTGGCCATCGGCGATGCGCTGGTGGCACAGGTTCCGGCGTTACTGCTTTCGATTGCTGCGGCGTCCATCGTCACCCGCGTGTCCTCCCCGCTTGACCTTTCGGGTCAGATCGGAACGCAATTTGGTCATGCCAAGGCTTGGGGGCCGGTCGCAGGGATATTGACGTTACTTGGGCTGGTGCCGGCGATGCCGCAGTTGGTCGTACTTCCGGCCGCAGCCCTTGCCGGCGGCATCTGGTGGCTGCTCCGCAACTCCGAGAAGATTCAGCCACCGGCAACCGAATCGATTGTCGACGCTGCGCCTGGTCACATTATCGAATGGCACGACATCGCCGAAACAGCGCCGATCACGCTTGAACTTGGCTATGCCCTCGTCAGCCTTGTCGACGAACGCAAAGGCGCGCCGTTGATGGGCCGCGTCACCGCGATCCGCCGCCAGCTATCGCGCGAATTCGGCTTTGTCTTGCCTATGGTCAAGGTCGCCGATGACCTGTCGCTGCCAGGGAATGCTTATCAGATCCGCATTTCGGGCGTGCTGGTGGGGGACGATCAGGCATGGGCCAATGAATTGCTGGCGCTCGATTCGGGCGATGTTCTCGAAGGTGTCACCGGGCGAGCTGTCAAAGACCCCAGCTTTGGCCTCGATGCACTGTGGATCGCGCCTTCGCACCGCACCGATGCCGTTGCGGCAGGCTATACGGTGGTTGATCCGGCGACCGTTATTGCGACTCATCTGAACCAGCTTGCGGCGGCGTCTGCGGCAGAGCTGTTCGGGATGGACGATACACAGGCGTTGATCGACAATCTTAGAGACAGCTACCCGCAACTTGCAGGCGGATTGACGCCTGCCCCCTATTCGCTCGCCGCGATTACCGCCTTGTGCCGCGCGTTGCTGACCGAGCGCGTCCCCTTGCGCGACTTTCGCAAAGTGGCCGAGGCGATGGTCGATCTTGCGCCGCATAACCTTGATGCAGCGGAACTGGTTGAGGCTGTTCGTCAGCGACTGGGCGGGCTCATCGTCCAGACTATCGTTCCGGTCAAAATGCCGCTGCCTGCAATCACACTTGATGGCGAACTTGAGTCGCTGCTGGTTCAGTCGGTGCAGTCCGCTCCGCAAGCGAGCTGGCCGTTCGAACCTGAGCTTGCCCGCCGCATTATCTCGGTGATCGACGAGGCGGTACAGCCAATGCTCGTTGCCGCGCGCAGTTTCGCCATCATCACCTCACCGCTTTGTCGCGCCGCCATTGCCCGCCTGTTGCGTGCACAATTCAGCGACGTTGCGGTGCTGTCTTTCCTCGAAATCCCGGAAACCAAAAAGGTCGAAGTCATCGCCGTGGTCGGAGGAACACCACGCCTTGCCAATGTCTCGCACGAAAATGGAGAAACTCATGTTGAATGAAGCCCGCTATGCCTATGCCCGTCCCGAAATCGCCGATCCAGCGCGGCTGATCGGGGCGCATAGTGCGCTGGTCCGCCGTATTGCCTGGCACGTCCATAGCCGCATGTCGACCGCCATAGAGGTCGAAGACCTGATCCAGATCGGCTTTATGGCGCTGGTCGAGGCGGCGCGGAATTTCGAGGATCGCGGTATTGCCTTTGCGCCTTATGCCCAGACCCGAATCAGAGGCGCAATGGTCGATGCGCTGCGCCGCGACGCGCGGATGGGGCGCGCAGGCATGGCCAATCGCCGTTATCTGGCAAGCGTGCGGGCGCGGCTCGAACAGGAATATACGCGTTCACCCAATGATGTCGAAATGGCCGAAGCAACCGGGCTTGAACCGGCCGCCTATTTCGCAATGGTCGCCACGACGCAGCCGGTCGGACAGGAATCGATAGACGACAGCTATTCCGATCATGACATGTGGTTTGCAGACCTTGCCGACGGGGCCGATACCGCGCTCGAAAAGGCGCAGTTGCGCGAAACGCTGATTGCCAATCTGGCGAAACTCAACGCGCGCGAGGCAATGATCCTCCAGCTCTATTTTGTCGAAGAGCTTAACCTCGACGAAATCGGCGAAACGCTTGGCGTTGGCGCGGCGAGGGTGTGTCAGATTAAAAAGGC
>JANOPT010000160.1:0-7880 GCA_031421975.1 Sphingomonadales bacterium
GTCGGCCTTCTTCGCCTCATCGGTAATCGCCTTCAGCTGCTTCGCCTTGTCGGCGTAATTGTCCCACAGCATCGAAAAGCCGTTTTCCGGGTCGACCGAGCCGTCCTTTGGCGGCAAGTCGCGGATGTGGCCATAAGAGGCCAAAACCTTGAACCCCGGTCCCAGATATTTCTCGATTGTCTTGGCTTTTGCTGGTGATTCAACGATGACTAATTGCATGATATATAGAACTTTTCCAAAATCTCTCGCGTACGCGTATAGGCTGATGGGGTTAAGGGGGTGTCGTCAAGACGAAAAATGCAGACCCGTTTTCAGGCTGCCAGGCGGACCTTTCCGCCCGCGCCACGCTCCAGTTTTCCGGCGAGTTCGATTTCCAGCAGTACCATCTGCACGACGGCCTGGCTGCTGCCTGACTGCCGCACCAGTTCATCGACCGATACATAAGTCATGCCCATCAGATCGGCGACTGCACGCCGGTCGTCAGTTGCGCCTTCTTCGTTCATCACCGGTTCGATCGTTCGGGGTGGGCGTGACGTCATTCGCACATCGAGAGGACGGATCAATTCGGCAATTTCTGCGGCGTTCTGCACCAGCGTTGCACCCTCCCGAATAAGCTGGTTGCACCCTTGCGAGCGCGGGTCGAGCGGCGATCCGGGTATCGCCATCACCTCTCGTCCGGACTCTGCGGCCAATCGCGCCGTTATCAACGAGCCCGATTTCGGCGCAGCCTCGACTACGACCGTCCCCATTGCGAGGCCCGCAATAATCCGGTTTCGATACGGAAAATGCCTTGCGCGTGGTTCAGTGCCCGGCGGCTGTTCGGCAATCAGAAGGCCGCTCTCCGCAATGGCATCCTGCAAATCGCGGTTCTCCGGCGGATAGACGATGTCCATACCGCCTGCGATTACAGCGACCGTTCCAGAAGCAATGGAACCGGCGTGCGCGGCAGTGTCGATACCGCGCGCGAGCCCGGAAATTACGGTGAAGTCACTTTGGCCAAGTTCGTAGGCCAGTTGCCGCGCAAAACGGCAGGCCCCTGCCGAAGCATTCCGCGCACCAACAATTGCGACGCTTGGCCGCTTCAGCAAAGCCACGCTGCCTTTAATCGTCAACACAGGTGGCGCATTGTCAATGTGCGCCAGCAGATCGGGATATTCAGGATCGTCAAGGAAAAGATACCGCGCGCCGCAGGATGTGACTGCGGCCATTTCACGCTCAATCATCCGTGGATCGGCCACAATTATGCCTTTACCGCCGCCGCGCATGGCAAGGTCGGGCAACGCCTCCAGCGCTGTTCTTGCATTCCCGAAACGGGTTATAAGCTGCCTGTAGCTGACTGGCCCGATATTGGGTGAACGGATCAACCGCAGCCGGTCGAAATGGTCCTGGCTTCCGTGCATTTGCAACTCAGTTTTTGCTTTTGCCGACGCGGGGTTCTGTCCCGTTGATCAAATTTTCGATGTTATTGCGATGTTTCCAGAAAATGATCAGCGAGCAAGCAATCAGCATCGCAACAAGGTCGTAGCGGCCGAAATAAGCGGCCGCGACGGGCGTTACTACAGCGGCAAGCAACCCTGCCACCGATGATATCCGGAAAATCAGCAATGCTCCGATCCATGTGACGGCATAGACAACGCCACCTTGCCAGAGAAGCCCGAACATAATTCCTGCATAAGTCGCAACCCCCTTCCCGCCCTTGAATTTCAACCAAACGGGATAGAGATGCCCGAAAAATGCGCCGGCTGCGGCGAGTGTTTCACCACCTGGCAAAAACTCCCTTGCCAGCCACACAGCGGCGAAACCTTTCAGCAGATCGAGCAATAGTGTAAGTGCCGCCAATCCTTTACGTCCAGACCTCAGGACGTTTGTTGCACCGATATTGCCCGACCCAATGTCACGGATATCGCCGCCTCCTGCCAGTTTCGTGAGCACCAGACCAAAGGGAATCGATCCCAGCAAATAGCCCAGCAATAGCGCCGAAATGATGTTGATCCAAAACTCAGTCACCGGGCGAATCCTCTAATCATTACCGATTCGTAGTCGTTTTGTTCTGCATGCTCAAGGTGTTGCGCTTGCCTCATGCAGCGCGCGCCGATATCAACGCGCCATGACGTTTTTCCCCCCAGACGCGCCGCTGCTGTTCTTTGATTCAGGTATTGGCGGCTTGTCGGTTCTGAAGGACGTTCGTGCCAGCCTGCCAAATGCGCCGATCGTCTATGCCGCCGATTATGCCGGGCTGCCTTACGGGACCAAAAGCGAGAGCGAGATTGCTGCGCGTGTTCCGGCTTTATTAGGGCGTCTGGTCGAACGATACCGGCCACGGATGGTCACCATCGCATGCAACACCGCCTGTACCATTGCCTTGGGGCATGTTCGGGCCGCGCTCGATGTGCCCGTTGTCGGCACCGTTCCTGCAATCAAGCCTGCTGCTGAAGCCACACGCACCGGTGTAATCGGGCTGCTCGGCACCGCAGCAACGATTCGCCAGCCTTATGTCGATCGTCTGCAGGCCGACCATGCAGGCGGTATGACTTTATTGCGTCATGCAGCGCCCGATCTGGTGCAGGCGGCAGAGGCAAAAATGCGCGGCGAAGCTGTCGACTCCGATATTTACGCGCAGGCGATGCGTGGGTTGACCGGAAAGCCTGAGGGCGATCGCCTTGACGTCACCATATTGGGGTGTACCCACTTTCCGTTGATTGAAGAAGAACTCCACGCCGCCGCGCCCGGCATGATGTTCGTTCATGGCGGAGCTGGCATATCACGGCGCATCGCATTTCTGTCACAGGGCGATGAATGGTCGTCTGATCCCCAAGAGGGTGTGTTCGTGACGACCGGTCCATTGCACGAAGTTGAGGCGCTCCGCCCGGCCTTAGCAGCATACGGCTTGACCCGGATCGATTCGCTTTGACCAAAATGTCAGCATACGCAATTTGAATGACGCTTGTTGCAAGTCGTTCGCGCTGGATTTTTCTTTTTCTGACGATTATGGGCGACGAAATGCTGCCGTCGCAGCGCTGGCCGGGGTTTGTATTCCGTGAATTATGACGCAGTTTTCGATAAGGCAATTGATCGGCTTCACGCCGAAGGCCGTTACCGTGTGTTTATCGACATCCTGCGAAACAAAGGCGCATATCCGAACGCGCGCTGCTTTGCCGGACATAACGGACCAAAGCCTATAACGGTTTGGTGTTCGAACGATTATCTGTGCATGGGTCAGCATCCAAAGGTCATTGCCGCGATGGAAGAGGCATTGCACGACGTCGGCGCCGGTTCGGGCGGTACGCGTAACATTGGTGGCAACACGCATTATCATGTCGAACTTGAATACGAGCTTGCCGATTTGCATGGTAAAGACGGCGCTCTGCTGTTCACGTCGGGTTATGTTTCGAACGATGCGACGCTTTCAACGCTTGCGAAGGTCTTGCCCGGCTGCATCATTTATTCCGACGAATTGAACCACGCCTCGATGATCGCTGGTATCCGAAACGCTGGCTGCGAAAAGCGGATCTGGAAGCATAATGATGTGGCGCATCTCGAACAGCTTCTCGCCGCAGACGACCCCGACGTGCCAAAGCTGATTGCTTTTGAAAGCGTTTATTCGATGGACGGCGATGTTGCCCCGATAGCCGTTATTTGCGACCTGGCCGACAAGTATAATGCGCTGACTTATTGCGATGAAGTCCACGCTGTTGGCATGTACGGCGCGCGTGGCGGCGGTATTACCGAGCGTGACGGCGTTGCTGACCGCGTAACGATTATTGAAGGCACCCTGGGTAAAGCATTCGGTGTGATGGGCGGTTATATCGCCGCTGACCAGCGCATCGTCGATGTCATCCGCTCATACGCGCCCGGGTTTATTTTCACGACCTCGCTGTCGCCGGTGCTGGTCGCTGGCGTGCTGGCCGCCGTCAAGCATCTGAAATCATCAAGTGAAGAGCGCGACGCGCAGCAAGCGCATGCAGCCATTCTCAAAACGTTGATGGCTGACGCCGGGCTTCCCGTCATGCACAGCGAGACGCATATCGTGCCGTTAATGGTTGGCAATCCGATCAAGGCCAAGAAGATCAGCGACATTCTTCTCGCCGAATATGGCGTCTATGTGCAGCCGATCAATTATCCGACCGTCCCGCGCGGCACCGAACGACTTCGATTTACCCCCGGCCCGCATCACAATGAAGCCATGATGCGCGAGTTGGTCGATGCTCTCAGCGAAATCTGGGAACGGTTGGAAATGCGCGTCGCCGAAGCGGCTTGATCAATCGCGGCAATAGCCCTCGCCGCTCTTCACCATCAGGCAATCCTTCTTCCCGGCGAGATATTTGAGGCCGGTTTCGTCACCAGTCGCTTTTTTGATCACGATTGTTTGATCGCCGCGTTTGAAGCTGATTCCTTCGGCGGTAGCCGTTCCTTCGTAAGTAGCTTTGGTATCGAGGTCGGACTGCATTTCAAGGCTGGCCTTGCCGTCGGCTCCCGGGGTTATAATGGCATACATGCCTTCTGGCCCGGTCCACTTGCCCGACCACGCGGCGATATCGACGGCAGCAGGTGCCGTTTCCGCTGGTGTAGCGGTAGTTGCGGCAGGCATAGTGGTTTCAGCCGCCGGTGACTGTTCCTTCTGCTTACAGGCACCCAACAGCGAAACAGATACAAGTGCGGCGATAAAAATGGGGCGATGCATCGAAAATCTCCTCTTTATGAATTACGATACATGCGCGTTCAATCCGGCAGAATCAACCGCGCGAACAATTCGCCGTCGACATTGCCGCCAGACAGCGTGACGGCCGTGACGCCCTTGGGTTCGATCTTGCCCGCCAGCACCGCCGCCAACGCGACTGCACCGCCGGGTTCGACGACCAAGTGAAGCCGTTCGAAGACAAGTCGCATCGCGGCAGAAACCTCGGCCGTGTTTACGCTGACCCCCTTTGAAAC
The DNA here is from genome assembly GCA_031421975.1 of Sphingomonadales bacterium. GTDB lineage: Bacteria > Pseudomonadota > Alphaproteobacteria > Sphingomonadales > Sphingomonadaceae > Sphingorhabdus_B. Next base: position 4,933 of record JANOPT010000160.1, read on the forward strand.
TCTTCGTTTTAGCACCTCGAAGTTCACCGGATAAGTCTGCGGCGTTTGCAGCGCGTCACAATAGGTTGGGAAGTTAAGGTCGTTCACTGGCAGGATTTCGCCAGCGTCGAGCGAGCGGATGATATCGTCCCAGCCTTCTGGCTCGACGATGTTGATTTCCGCATCCGGGCAAGCCAGCGCCAGGCCAGACGACAACCCGCCACCGCCACAGCAGGATATGATCTGGTCAGGGCCGCCAAAGCCCATTTCCGACAGTTGCCCGGCGATTTCAATCCCCGTCGTTCCCTGCCCTTCGATTACCCAGGGGTCGCCGAAGGCATGAACCAGCGTGCCGCCGGATTGCTCGATCAACTGCGCCGCAACGGCATCGCGCGATCCGGTGACGCGGTCATAAAGGACCACCCCTGCCCCCAGCGCGCGGGTGGCATCAAGCTTGTTCTGCGGCGCGTTTGACGGCATGACGATGGTTGCATTTATGCCAAGCCGCTTTGCACCCCACGCGACGCCCTGTGCATGATTGCCGCTAGAAACGCCGACTACGCCTCTGGCGCGTTGCTCCTCGTTTAGGTCAGTCAGCCGGTGCCACGCGCCGCGGATCTTGAACGAACCGATGGGTTGAAGCATTTCGGCCTTGCACCAGATCGTCACGCCATCGACTTCGAGCGGCAGCAGCGGCGTTTTGGGCAATATCGCCGCCACCTTCGCCATCGCACGCAGCACGCCCTCGCGCGTTGGCTTGCGTGTCGGAGAGAGCAATTCTTGTCCTGTCATAAAACACCCCTATATGCTGCCGCTAACGAATCCCCTGATAAAAGGAACGGGCGAATGAGCAAGGTCTTGGTAATTGGCGCAGGCGGTGTCGGTTCGGTCGCAGTACACAAGATGGCGATGAATGCCGATATCTTTAGCCACATCAGCCTTGCAAGCCGGACCAAGTCGAAATGCGATGCGATTGCCGTTTCGGTGAAGGAACGCACGGGCGTCGATATCGACACTTGCGGGCTAGACGCTGACGATGTCGCGGCGACGACTGCTTTGCTGAACCAGATCAGGCCGAGCCTCGTGGTCAACCTCGCTTTGCCCTATCAAGACCTCAACATCATGGACGCCTGCCTCGCCGCTGGCGTGCCTTACATGGACACCGCGAACTACGAGCCGCTCGATGTCGCCAAGTTCGAATATCACTGGCAATGGGCATATCAGGACCGTTTCAAGGACGCTGGCCTGACCGCGTTGCTCGGCTCGGGCTTCGACCCCGGCGTAACCAGCGTGTTCACTACCTATCTGAAAAAGCATCATTTCGACCGCATCGACACGCTTGACATTCTGGACTGCAATGGTGGCGATCATGGTCAGGCTTTTGCGACCAATTTCAACCCGGAAATCAATATCCGCGAAGTCACTGCGGTGGCGCGACACTGGGAAAATGGCGATTGGGTCGAAACCCCGCCAATGTCGGTAAAGCAGCAGTTCGATTTCGAGGCGGTCGGCCCGAAAAACATGTACCTGATGTATCATGAGGAAATCGAAAGCCTCAAAACGCATTTGCCCGAAATCAAGCGCATCCGTTTCTGGATGACCTTTGGCGATGCGTATATCACCCACCTCAACGTGCTTCAGGCGGTTGGCATGACGCGGATCGACCCTGTGATGTATGAGGGCAAAGAGATCGTGCCGCTGCAATTCCTAAAGGCCGTATTGCCCGAACCCGCGAGCCTTGGCGCAACCACCAAGGGCAAGACCAACATCGGCTGCATTGCCACCGGATTGGCCAAGGACGGCACCGAAAAGACGCTCTATATCTACAACATCTGCGACCATGAAGACGCTTATGCCGAAACGGGCAATCAAGCCGTGAGCTACACCACCGGTGTGCCTGCGATGATCGGCGCGGCGATGGTTGTAAAAGGCCTTTGGTGCGGCCCTGGCGTATTCAACATGGAGCAGTTCGATCCCGATCCTTTCATGGACATGCTGAACGCGCATGGCCTGCCGTGGCAGGTGAAGGAACTTGAAGGGCCGCTGGCATTCTGATGGAAACCAAGGCTGGCGATCCCGGCGCGTTTGCGCATTTTGACCTGAACCGCGTCCCCACGCCCGCTTTCGTGGTCGACGAGGTCGCGATACGGCGTAACCTCGCCATATTGGCTGACGTCAAGGTACGCTCAGGCGCAAAGGTTCTCTGCGCGATGAAGGCCTTCTCGATGTGGAGCCTTGCACCAGTCATTGGCGAGTATCTTGATGGCGTGTGCAGCTCTGGTCTGTGGGAATCGCGACTGGCGCGGGACTATTACAAGGGCGAAATTGAGACTTATTGCGCGGGCTACAAGGAAGCCGATATGGCTGAAATCGTCGAAATTTCCGATCATGTCATTTTTAATAGCCCTCGCCAACATACCCGTTTTGCGTCATTCCTAAACGATAGTGTCGATGTCGGCTTACGTATCAACCCAGAACATGCCGAAGGCGAAGTCCCCAAATATGATCCCTGTTCGCCGGGGTCGCGATTGGGCTTTCCGGTCAGCCAACTGAAGGCCGAGCATCTCGATGGCGTATCCGGCCTGCACTTCCACTCGCTCTGCGAACAGGATTTCGAACCTCTCAAGCGCACATGGGAATCGCTTAAGCCCAAAATCGCGCCCTATTTCGGCCAACTTAATTGGCTCAATTTCGGTGGCGGCCACCATATCACCCGTGCCGACTATCAACGCGACGAATTGGTCGAGTTCATCCAGTCCGTCCGCGCCGAAACCAAACTCGAAATCTACCTCGAACCCGGCGAGGCAATCGCGCTCGATGCAGGTATTCTTATTGGCGAGCTGCTTGACGTTTTCGATAACGGTATCACCGTGGGCATCGCCGACATCAGCGCGACGTGCCACATGCCCGACGTCATTGAAGCACCGTACCGCCCCGCCATGCTGGGCGAGCGCGCAGATGGCGCGGCG
>JANOPT010000161.1:0-1859 GCA_031421975.1 Sphingomonadales bacterium
CCGTTTTCTCTCCCGCATCCTCCGTCGGTGGCTCAACTTCAACGCCGCCAGTAGCTGCACCGCAGGTAGCACCGACCGCCTCGCTTCAGGGGCCGATGCCTGATGGCGCTGCCATCGCAGCGGTCGCTCCCGCGCCGGTCGCGGTGGCGCCGGCTTTTGATCTGGCATCTGTGGTGAGTTCAATCCAAATTCCCGAAAGCGAACAAACGCCGTCGGCCGTTCCGGTTGACCTGAAGAAAATCAAGGCAACGGCGGAAAAAAGCGTTGTTGTTGACGCTACCTCAAAAAATTTGAAAGTAGATGCCAAGGCCCCGGCCAAAGGCAAAATGGAAGCGACGCATCCCGCGCGTTTCTGGGTACAGATTGCCACCGGCGATGCCAGTGCGTTGGGATATGACTATCGCAAATGGACAAAGAAAACGCCCGATCTTTTCAAATCCCATAGCGGCTGGACGTCTGCTTGGGGCAAGACCAGCCGCCTGCTGGTCGGCCCTTTTGCCGATATGAAGATAGCCAAGAAATGGGAAGCGGATTTCAAAAAAGCCGGAGGTGACGGCTTTATGTGGAAAAGCGAAAATGGCGTCGTCGTCACGACCATGAAAACAAAATAGCCGCTTTCCGATTGCATGACATATCGGCATAAGCGCGCCCATGTCTTCGCTTGCCTCATATGCCTCTCATCCCGAACGCAGTCGAGGGCGTTTACATACCGAACCCGATCGCGACATTCGCGGGCCACGCGACATTTTCCAGCGCGATCGCGACCGGATTATTCATTCGATCGCATTCCGCCGCCTTCGCCACAAAACGCAGGTGTTTATTTCGCCGGACGGTGACCATTACCGCGTCCGCCTGACGCATAGTCTGGAGGTCGCGCAAATTGGCAGAACGATTGCCCGCGCACTGGGCTTGAACGAGGATCTGACCGAAGCATTGTGCCTGGCGCATGACATCGGCCATCCACCATTTGGTCATGCTGGTGAAGATGCGCTTGAAGCGGCGATGAAGCCTTATGGCGGCTTTGACCATAATGCACAGACATTGCGGACCTTAACCCGTCTTGAATCGCCCTATCCGTTATGGGCTGGCCTTAATTTAAGCTGGGAACTGCTGGAGGGGTTGGCAAAGCACAACGGACCGGTAATAGACGCCAGCTGGGCGCTGGCTGACGTCGATGCACAGTTCGGGATGGATTTGCTGAAGTGGCCTTCACTTGAGGCCCAAATCGCGGCCATTAGCGACGACATTGCATATGACAATCATGACATCGACGATGGCGTACGTGCAGGGCTGATCGATATTGACCAGTTGCTCGAACTGCCTTTTATTGCGGAGCGATGGAACGGCATACTGGCGCGTTATCCAGGCACAGCGCCTCGCCGGTTGGTCGGTGAACTTACGCGCGAACAAATTGGATTGATGGTCAATGACGTTATCGATTCAACCAGGATGAGGCTCGCTGACTTCAGTATCGAAACTGCGGCGGATGTGCGGGAAGCAGGAGCAATGATAGGTGGTTTTTCGCCCGCCATGGCGTCGCGTGAACGTGTGCTCAAGGCGTTCATGTACAAAAATCTCTATCATCATCCAACCCAAGTGGATGCCGCGGCCGATGCCAGCAAAATTATCAGCGCGCTTTTTGATACTTACCAGAACAATGTGGCGCAGTTGCCGGTCGAGTGGCGGGAAAACCTTCCGTCCGACGAACCGCAGCGGAGCCGCCATATCGCCGATTTTCTCGCTGGAATGACCGACCGCTACGCGCAAAATTGCCACCGTGCATTATTCGGTGATCCGCGTTGAGCCGGATAGTGATCGCCGGTGCCAGCGGCTTGATCGGTCAGCAGGCAGCGGAGGCC
>JANOPT010000162.1:0-1954 GCA_031421975.1 Sphingomonadales bacterium
ATAAAAGAGCTTGTCGCTCAAATTATAGCCGTTCAGCGCGAGGCGGAAATTGCCGGCCGTATAAGCAACCAGCGCGTCGTACGACATATAGGATGGTGCAATTTGGCTATTGTCGGCATTCAAAAATACCTTTGACTGGTAAGTCAGTCCGCCGCCCAGTTGAAGACCCTTGAGCGCGCCAGCTGCCGCGGAATACGACGTCCAAACCGACGCCGCGTGCTTGGGCACATAGCGCACGTGATTGCCGATCACGGCGGTGTTGATAATCACCGCATTCGTGCCAGTTGTCCCGGTAAATGCCTCGCGAATTTCGGTATCGACATAGGCATAATTTGCCGACAGGCGCAGTTCAGGCGTGATCCCCCCGCTCAGGCCCAGTTCGAACCCGCGCAGCCGCTGTTTCGGTTCGGCAGAATATTGCAGAAAGCCGCTGATCGGATCGGACTCGGCCGCATTGCTGCGGTCGATTTGATAAAGACTGCTTTGCACCAGCAACCTGTTGCCGAACAAAGCGAGCTTGATCCCGGCGTCATAGGTTTTGGTTTTTTCCGGTGGCAAATCGGCTCGACTGATCGCCGAACCGACGATCAGGTTTGCTAGAGATTCGCCATTGCCGATAGCATTAGCCTGCGGGATTGCCGCTTTGCTGTATGTCAGATAGGCACTAACCGCCTCGCTCGGTTCCCATATGATCGAGGCCTTGGGGTTCAGGATTCTGTTTTTCCCTTTGCGCGTTTCAAAGCATGGGCCGGAAACCTGGGTTACGCCGCCGCAGATTGTCGCGGCCGCAGTGAAAAGTTCCTGATCGGTTCGGAAATCCAGGTAACGAGCGCCGATGTTGATCGATAGCGTGTCGGCCAGCCAAAGGCGGTCATCGACAAACACCGCAAGCTCGGTTCCACGCAAATCGCGGCGGCTGCCAACGGTGCCAGGAGCCACACCGGCGACCGTATTGATGGGATTGAAAAGCGTTTTGGCAACGGGGATGCCGTTCACAAAGCTAACGCGATCGCTGACCTGATATGACATGTCCCAGCCGACAAGCAGTTCATTACGCATTCCGCCCAATGCTTTGGTAAATAACAATGTAGAAACATTCTGGATCCCGCGCGTATCGACGTCGATACCGCCACGCGGTGTCACGTTTACCGTCGGCACGGTCGCAGGATCAGTATCCAGCAGCGAATCCGAACAAGCCACGGGGCAGGACGCCGTGCCGAACCGGAAAAATCGTTGATAGCTGCCCAGTTTTATATCGCTGGTAAATTTGAGATAATCGCTTTCATCGCGCGCAAATTTTAACGTCAGCGTGTCGACGTTCGCACGGTCAATATCGCTTGGACCGAAACCGTAAAATGTCGAACGCGGGACGCCCAGTTCCGTCACAGGCTTTTCGATATCAGTGGTCAGCGCTGTTACCGCAATCGGCACGCCATAATCCGGAATCCGCCTTTCTTGCTGGTGCAGATAGATCGCGGTAAAGCGGGTGTCGGTACCGATCCCAAACGAAATCGCCGGAGCAAATGCCGACCGTCTGGAATTGACAACATCGCGGTCAGGCATGGCATTTTCATGGGCCATGAAATTCAGCCGGAACGCCGATGTTCGTGATATTGGCAAATTGCCATCGACCGTGATGCGACGATAATTATCGGTTCCCGCCGACAGGTCCAATGCAAATGCCTCTTGCGTACTAGGTGACTTTGACGTCGTGTTGATCGCGCCGCCGGCAACGCCGCGCCCCAGCGCCGTCGAAGATGATCCTTTGAGGACCTCGACCTGTTCATAGTTGAACGCATCCCGCGTGAACTGACCGAAATCGCGCAGACCGTCCGTGAAAATGTCGTTACCCGCCGCCTGACCGCGGATGAAAAACTGGTCGCCGTTGACGACGCCGCCCTCACCCACTTGCGTGGTAACGCCCGCAACATTACGCAGCGCCTGCTCCAGCGAA
>JANOPT010000163.1:0-6614 GCA_031421975.1 Sphingomonadales bacterium
CCTGCGCGTTCGATCACGCCATCGCCACTGACCGCAGCTTCGACCTGTGTATCGAACAGATTTTCCCCGCGCAGTTCAAGGCGGAAGGCATCACTCAGCCCATAGCCTAGCCCGGCATCCAAGGTAAATGCACTCGCAAGACGGCGGCTATTGGCGTCATCCTCGAATTGTCCACCAACATAGCGTGCATTCAGGTTCGCATTCACCGCTTTGCCATCATAACGCGCGCCGATATTCGCAAAATGGCGTGGTACCTGTGCGGGACGCAGATTGTCCAGCGCTGCGGCCATACCCGACCCCGCGACGGTAGCGTCGACATAAGCATAGCCTGCGCTGAACCGCACCTCACCTATCTCGTATGCCGCATCGAGTTCGAAACCTTTGCTATCGATGGCGTCCAGATTCTGCCGCTGGCGATAGACGCCGTTTGCCGCAACAAAACCCACACCAGGGAAAACCCCGGGTCCTGCGCCGATGCCGACATTGGCAATGGCGTTATTCAGTCGACTGATAAAGGCTGTCGCTCCGACCTTGATATCATCATGCTCGATATCAACGCCAATTTCGGCACCCTTCAACCGTTCGGGTGCCAGCAATTCATTGGCAGCAGTCGCGTCGCGGCCCACCCGAAACGGGCGATATAGCTCGTTCAGCGTAGGCAAGCGCCAACCCAGATAAGCCGCACCGCGCAGCTTGACCGCATCGCTTGCCTGCCAGGCGAACCCCGCCCTGCCCGTCCCTTCCCAGCCCGAACGGTCGGCAAATGCATCGTCCGAGCGCACGGTCCCGCCGATATTCACTTCCTTGCGAAAACCATTGGCGATGCTCCAGTGGTCAGCGCGCCCGCCTGCCGTCAGCGTGAGTTGATCGACCGGTTCAAAACTCGCCTCGGCAAATGCGCCAAACGTGTCGCTCTCACCGCCTGCACGGCGACTTCGGCCCGGAGTGAGTCCGGTGAAAAAGAAGTTCTCGTTGGTCTCGCCGACTGTCCGTCGCCAGTCGCCGCCGATCCGCAATTCGGCTTTGTCGCCCAGCGGCGGGCGGACTTCGACGCGCGCGCCAAGGCCGGTCGAGGGCACCGAAAATTGGTCGAGCGTCAGGCTAACCGAATTGCGGCCAGCGGCAATTGCACCGAAGCGGTTGGCGAAATCGCGGATTTGAACATAGCCCAACGCGCTCCATTGCCAGCCGCCGCCGCGATTGACCAACCGCAGGCTGGCATCGACGCCGCTGTTCTGATTGTCGGAAAAATCAAAACCGCGGTCGCGTTCGTCGGTAAAGGCCCGCATCCCGGCCTGCAATTCGGTGTTGTCGGATAAAGCCGCAACACCGCGGATGGCGACGCCGCCCTGTTCATACGGCGCAGCGCGGTCAACGGTACCGCGCTGACTTTTAACGATTGGAATAAAACCGTCACCGCGCGCATAGCTGCCTGACACCGAAATGCTGCCACTGCCCAATTTTTGGATCAAGGCTGCCTTGGCATCGACGCTGTTGCGGCTGCCATAGGCAAGGCCGCCGTTAAATTGATTGACATTCTGCTTGCTATCAAGCTCGATAACACCGGCCAGCGCGCCCGCGCCTGAAGCAACCTGTCCGGCGCCCCGGCGAACGCGGATGCTGGCGAGGTTAAGCGCATCATAGCCGGGCCAGCTGATCCAGCCGCCAAAAGGGTCGGCCTGTGGTACATCGTCCAGCACGAGAATGGCGCGCGACGACGCATTGCCGCCCAGACCACGCAGCGTCACGCCCTGGCTTGTCGGGTTAGCAGAACGGGCGTCGGAACGGCGGAACTGCTGAAGCCCGGCAACTTGCAAAAGGTCTCGTTCGATCTGCCTCTGGCCGGATGGAACGGTGATGATCGATTCGGTACGCTCAACAATAGACGCCGGCAGATTGCCCGTTACCACAATGTAACATGTGACCCTGATTGTGCCATCGACGGGGCAATCCTCCGATCGACTTGCCTGGCCTGAAACCGGGCTCGCGATCGTCAGCAGTGACAGTCCAAATAGCGATATCATCTTCATGCGTCGGGATTCACTACATCGGGATGCGCCGCCTTGAATGCTGGCATCTCGGTCAACACCGCATCGATCCGTAACAGTTTCGGAAAAGCCTCCAACGGCGTATCAAACCGCCGGGCATTGGCCATCTGCGGAACAAGGCAAACATCTGCCAGATTAGGCGAATCGCTACCGAACAGGCCATCTTCGGGGGCCATAACCTCCAGCGCGGTAAAGCCCTCGATAATCCAGTGACGATACCAATCGTCGATGGCGGCCTGATCCTGCCCCATCTTGTCCTTCAGATAGCGTAACACGCGCAGGTTATTGACCGGATGAATGTCCGCCGCAATCACCATTGCCTGCGCCAATGTTTTGGCGCGCATCGCCGGGTCGGACGATACCATTTTCGGATCATGATAATGAGCATCGAGATAGTCGATGATGGCCAGGCTCTGGGTCAGATCATGCCCGTCAATCGACAGCATCGGGACAAAGCCCTGCGGATTGCGCGCAACATATTCAGGTGCTTTGTGATCGCCCGCCAGCAGGCTGGTCGGGACGGCTGTATAGGGTACGCCCTTCAGATTAAGGACAATCCGCACGCGATAAGCAGCCGATGACCGCCAATAATCGAAAAGTATGATGTCGTTCATATTTAGCCGGTTAGCATGGCAACATGAAAAGGCAAAAAGTTTGCGGTGTAACAATCGCGCGCTAATGTCCGGATATTACATTTAAGGAGTGTCTATGTTGTCAGCACGAAATTCCGCAGCCTTGGTCGCCGCAACCTTGTTATCCGTTTCAGCCCACGCCGCCGCACCCGTCACGGGTCGCTGGGTCACGCAAAGCAAGGATGGCGTCGTCGAAATTTATCAATGCGGCACGACAATCTGCGGCAAGCTGGCGAAATTTCTGGTCCCTCCGCCCAATGGCGTCGGTCAAAAGGATGACAATAATCCTGACAAATCGCTTCGCAATCGCACGTTGCTCGGCATGAACATCCTGACTGGATTCAAGGAAGTCGGCAACGAATGGAAAGGCCAGATTTACGATCCCAAATCTGGCAAAACCTATCGCTCGATTGTCTACAAGGGCAAATCCGGCAATCTTGTGGTCAAGGGCTGCATTGGTCCATTTTGTCAGGCGCAGACCTGGACGCAGGCCCGTTGATCGAACCGCCGGCGCACATTCGGTAAAGCCGCATATAGCGGCGCATCTCTTCTGGATGGTCGCGCCAATATCCTAACTGGTAAAGTTCGACCAGCGACTGCCTCAGCAATTCGCGTACAGCGGCGATCTCGGTTTTTGTCCCGAATACAAGCGTCGTGGTAAATTGTTCGCTGCGATGCCGAAGCTTTGCCACTGCATAAATCGTCATATAGCCCCCTTGGAAGGCTAAACGGCATGCGTCACGATCACTTTAGGCGCGCAATTTCCAACCCGAACGAAGCAGCAGGTAGCAAATCGTGCCAAGGACAATGTTGATGGCCGCCAACAGCACCGCGCCGAACATTACCGGGCTGTCCGCATTGCCGATAAAGCCGTAGCGAAAGCCGGAAATGGCATAGAAAAACGGGTTGGCATGGCTGATAGCCTGAAATGTCGGCGACAATTTATCGACGGAGTAAAATGTGCCGGACAATAATGCCGCTGGCGCAACCACGAAATTCGAAACGGCTGCGGCGTGATCGAATTTTTCAGCCCAGATCGATGTTATGACGCCGATCAGCGCCAGCATCGTCGATCCCATCAGCCCGAACCACAACACCGCCCATATGTGCACAGGGAAGACATCGACACCTGGCCACAGGGCCATGGCCAGCCAGATGGTGCCGCCAACCAATATAGCACGGGTGACTGCGGCAGCGGTCAGGGCCGTCAGCACTTCGGCATTGGACAATGGCGGCATCAGATAGTCGACAATCGTCCCCTGAATCTTGCCAACAAGCAGCGAAAAGCTCGAATTGGCGAACGCGTTCTGCATCATGCCCATGATGATGAGGCCCGGTGCAATAAAATCCGCAAACGGCACACCCAGCACAGTGGGTTTGACACCGCCAAGCGCGACGGTGAAAATAACGAGATACAGCAACGTCGTGATCGCAGGCGCCCATACCGTCTGAAGCTGCACCTTGAAAAAGCGGCGTACTTCTTTCATGTACAGCGTTTGCAGGCCCACCCAATTGACGTTGCGAATGATCCGTTCGCCGCCCTGTAGTTGAACAACAGGGTTCAAATCCCTATCTGGACCATTAGCGCTTTTATGGTGGATACTCATCGCGCAATCGACTATCGGCTTGCAGCTTCGACCGCAAGGCGCAATTGCGCCATTAGAGCGGCTGCACGAATTTGAATTGGGAAAGCAACCATGTCCTGGACTGACCAGCGGATCGACCAACTGAGAACGCTTTGGGAAAAGGGCCTGACCGCAAGTCAGATCGCCGACGAGCTTGGCGGTGTCAGCCGTAATGCCGTCATCGGCAAAGCACACCGCCTTGGCCTGAAATCGCGCCCATCGCCGGTAAAGGCAACCGAGCCAGAGAAAAAAGCAGCGCCCAAAAAAGTTTCGGTCGCCGCAAAGCCGATTGCGTCTGCGCCCGTTCGTCCTCGACCGGCCGCGCCTTCTGCACCGGCTCCTGCTGTGGATCCGGTTGCCGATGCCGCGCAACCAAGACCATCATCAATGCCGCGCGTTGTCTCCATTGGCCCAGGTGGTTTCATGCGTCAGGGACCCGGCGATCAGCAGGCGCCCATACCGCCTGCCCCGCCGCGCCGTTTGGTGCCCGCAAAGCCAAGTCCTGAGATGGCAGAAAAAACGTCGTTGCTTGACCTGAATGAACGGATTTGCCGTTGGCCCATGGGCCATCCCGGTGAAGCCGATTTCCATTTCTGTGGTGTTGCGGTCAACCCCGGGTTCCCCTATTGCGTCGAACATTGCGGCCGCGCCTATCAGGCACAATTGCCGCGCGGCGTGCGCCGTCCTCCACCGCCAATGCCATTTGGCGGACCGCGGGTTCGCTAAGACGTTTGCTAAGCGCTCTCTAATTCAATCGATGTGAAACGGGCCGGTCATCCCGGCCCGTTTTCGTTTCTCACTTCGCTTTGATGGCTTCGGCCAGACCCGGTGAATATTCCGCGCCTTGCGGTACCTGTGCCGTTGATTTACGAACAGTATCGCCAATCGGCTCGGCCCGCCCGCCAAGGCATTTTGACAAGAAACCTTCGGTCACCGCGTTAAACGCGATATTATTGTTCGGCTTTGCAAAGCCATGCCCTTCGTCAGGGAATAGTACATAGGTTACCGGAGTGCCCTTGGCCTTCATCGCCGAAACGATCTGGTCCGATTCGGCTTGGTTGACGCGCGGGTCATTCGCGCCCTGCCCGATGAGCAATGGCCGGACGATCTTGTCAGCCGAATAGAGCGGCGAACGCTCTTTGAGCAATGCCAGCCCCTCCGGCGTGTTCGGGTTGCCCATGCGCTTATGGAATTGGCTGACGATCGGTGCCCAATAAGGCGGGATCGTTTTCAGCAGCGTTTCCAGATTGGACGGGCCGACAATATCCACACCGCACGCGTAAACGTCAGGCGTATATGTCAGGCCAGCAAGCGTGGCGTAGCCGCCATAGCTGCCGCCCATAATCGCGACCTTGTCCTTCTGGGCAACGCCGTTCTTGACCGCCCAGGCCACTGCATCAGTCAAGTCATCCTGCATTTTGCGGCCCCATTCGAGATCGCCTGCCGAGATAAAATCCTTGCCGAAGCCGGTCGATGCGCGGAAATTGACCGAGAGAACTGCATAGCCCCGGTTCGCCAGCCATTGGTGATAGCTGTTGTAGCCGAAGCCGTCGCGTCCCCAAGGTCCGCCGTGCACGAGCAAGACCATTGGCGCCGCTTTGTCCGGCTTGCCATCAGCGTTGGCATCTGCGGATTTTGGCAGGGTCAGATAGCTAACCAAATTCAACCCGTCGCGCGACTTTATCTCGACCGGAAACATCGGCACAAGCGGCGCGCCGACAAGTTCGGGGCGGCCGACATAGAGTTCCTTCAGGTCTTTGGTCTTGCGATCAAACTGATAGACGACCGATGGCGCGACCAGCGGATCGTTCCAGATCAGCCATTGGTCATCGGCATCGGTGCGTGATTGCAGCCCGAACTCGCCCTTCAACCGGTCACTGAGCAGTTTCCAGTCTGCCTTGATGTCATCGTCAATTATCGTCCATTCATTCGTCAGGTAATTTACGCTGTAGCCTTCAACTTCGCCGGTCCGCGGGTCACGCAATGTTTCGCCGATGTCGGCCTTGGCATTTTCTGCCAACATAGTCCGTTTACCGGACTTCATGTCCTGCGCGAAAAGCGCCGCAGTATTCCGGTTACGGCTGTCGATCCAGTAAAGCGCCGATCCGTCATTGGTGAACCCGGCCGGCGAAGTCGTCAGCGAATCCTCAAGCCCTGTCGAGGCAAATGGCTTTTCCTCGACCTTACCGCCTGCAATGTTGAAATAGTCAGAGCCACCCTGCGGGTTCGAGCGCTCTGCCATACGCAGCGTCAACGTGTCGTCGGCGATAAATCCCGAATAGCTGTCATTGCGCATAACCTCTGTGGTT
>JANOPT010000164.1:0-19608 GCA_031421975.1 Sphingomonadales bacterium
ATGACATTCAGCGTGGCGGCGTATTCGGATCGCTGAATGCGGAAATCGGCGATCACGAAGTTACTGTCGGCGGATGGTATGAGCATAATGATTTTACCCAGGCGCGCCGCTTTTATGCGTTCGACAGCCTGACCACGCCAAATCGCGACCTGACCAAGTTCCAGCGCAATCCCTTCTTCACGCAATGGCTGTTCGATTTCAACACCGACACGCTGCAATATTATGTTCAGGACAAGATTACGCTCGGCGACCTGACCGTTAATCTCGGTTGGAAAGGTTTCCAGGTCAACAACGAGGCGATACCTCGCATTGCCGGAGTGCTCGCAGCAGGCAAGATCAAGTCGCAAGACTGGTTCCAGCCGCATGCCGGTGCCGCATATCGGCTGAATGACAAGGCCGAATTATTCGGCGGGTTCACTCAAGTCACCCGCGCGTTCGTCTCATCATCGACCAGCGGACCGTTTTCCACAACGCAGGCCGGTTTCAATGCCTTGCAGGCACGCGGCCTGAAGCCCGAGGAATCCGACACTTATGAACTCGGCGCACGCTATAACGACCCCGTGTTCAACGGCACCATCGGTGTCTATTATGTGAATTTCCGCAACCGACTGTTGGGCATACCGACCGGCCCCGGCATTGTCGGCAACCCTGCCATTCTGCAGAATGTCGGCGCCGTGCGCTCCATCGGGTTCGAGGCAGCGGGCGATGTCCGCCTTGGCGGCGGAATGACGCTGTTTGCGTCATACAGCTACACCGATGCAACCTATCGCGACAACGTCGTTGTCCCGGGCGTCACGCCGACTATTATCGCGACAAAAGGCAAGGATGTGGTCGACACGCCCAAACATCTGTTGCGCGGAGAGATCGCGTATGACAGCGATACGCTTTTTGGACGCATAGGTGCCAATTACATGAGCAAGCGGTATTTCAACTATCTCAACGACCGATCGGTTTCAGCCCGCGTGCTCGTTGATGCGACATTGGGCTATCGCTTCGATGCCGGACTGCGCTCGCCCATCGAGTTGCAATTGAACGCTACCAACCTGCTCGATAAAAAATATGTGTCGACCATCGGCTCGAACGGCTTTGGCAATAGCGGCGACAACCAGACATTGCTGGCCGGAGCGCCGCAACAGTTTTTCGCAACCGTCAAAGTCGGGTTTTGATGAGGCGGATACTAGCCGTCGGCGGCGTTCTCCTGTGTGGGACGTTGCCGGCCGGCGCGCTGGCCGAGCCTGTTTTGCTCATTTCCATCGACGGATTGCAGCCCGACGATGTAATCGAGGCTGAAAAGCGTGGTATCGATATCCCCCATTTACGGCGTTTCATCGCAGAGGGAACCTATGCCAGCGGCGTCAAAGGCGTATTGCCGACCGTCACATACCCAAGCCATGCAACCTTGCTGACCGGTGTGAGCCCGGCGAAGCACGGCATTGTCGGCAATAACAGCTTTGACCCGATGCAGATAAACCAGGGCGGCTGGTATTGGTATGCGCGCGATGTAAAGGTCGCGACGTTATGGGATGCGGCGGCAAAAGCCGGGCTGACGACTGCTAACGTCCATTGGCCCGTCAGCGTTGCCGCACAATCGATCACTTGGAATATCCCGCAAATCTGGCGCACTGGCCACGCCGACGACGCCAAATTGTTGAAGGCGCTGGCAACGCCTGGCTTGATCGAATCGCTTGAAACCGGACTGGGCGCTTACGCGCCGGGAATAGACGAGAGCATCGAAGGCGACGAGAATCGCGGCCGGTTTGCCGCAGCTTTGATTGCCCGCGAAAAACCCGATTTTGCAACTGTCTACCTGACCGCGCTCGACCATGAACAACATGCCGAGGGGCCGGACACGCCGCAGGCTTATGCGATATTGCGGCGGATCGACGCGATCATTGGCAGTCTGGTGTCGGCAGAAATGGCGGCGCGGCCCGATGCCGTGATCGCCATCGTGTCGGACCACGGATTTTCCAAGGTCGATACCGAGATCAATCTGTACCGCGCATTTATTGATGCCGGGCTGATCGTTCTGGACGACAAGGGCAAGATTGCCAGCTGGGAAGCAAGCCCGTGGAATTCGGGAGGCTCGTCGGCCATCATGCTGGCGCGGCCCGACGCGCGCCAGCTGATTGACAAGGTTGCGGCCGTTCTCGAAACGCTGAAAGCCGATCCCCAAACACGCATCGCTACGATTGCCCGCCCGGACGACATCAAGGCAATGGGCGGCAACCCGCAGGCAAGCTTTTACATCAGTTTCCAACCCGATGCCTATGCCGGTGGTTTCAAGGGCAAGGATGCACCTCTTGTCAGCCGATCGGGCAGCAAGGGAATGCACGGCTATTTCAGTTCAAGCCCGCTGATGCGCTCGTCATTCATGATGATGGGCAAGGGCATCCCACAAGGGCGCAATCTTGGCGAAATAGACCAACGCAGCATTGCACCGACGATAGCCAGATTGCTTGATGCAAAACTCCCCGAGGCCGAGCTGCCGCCGCTCGATTGAGCCATTATTATCATAATGCGTGCTGGATCGGCGGCGATATGATAAAAGCCGCCCAAGCGAGTCTTAGCACGACGTATCAGCCGTAAAGCTGCTGGCCCGCACGGGCGGTTTTTTGGCACATAGCAACAGATACTGCTGCTATCGAACATAGGGTAGCGGGAACACATCCGGCTGCTGTCCGTTATATCGTTATATTGCACATGTATCGCCCATAATGGCGCCGTGCGGGCATCGCCAGAGGTGCCAAGATCATGTCAGCAAATCCGGCATTTTGGCCGGTTCGGATTCTAAAGGGATTGCCAGTGTTTGACGTTTTGGATCGCTCGATTTTCAAGGAAGACTTGGACATAGCGGGGGCGACTCATGCGCGCGCCCATCGAAACAAGATTACACTTATCGGCGGCTTTACGCCGCGTCGGTGCGGCATAGCCACGTTTACCGCGGACATTTATTCCTCTTTGACAATGGCAGATCCCGATTTGCAACTCGATGTCTATGCGATGACGCCGGCGCCATCGGCGATCATATTCGACCCGTCGGTATCAGCCACGATTACCGAGGGCGACCTGCAAAGCTACATCGATGCGGCGGATGCGATCGACCGGAGCGGTTCCAAACTTGTCTGGCTGCAGCACGAGTTCGGTCTGTTTGCTGGGCCAGCAGGCGACATGGTGCTGGAACTGATTGACCGGATACACGTCCCGTTGATCGTTACCCTGCATACCGTATTAGCCGATCCTGACGCAGACCAGATGCGCGTCATGAAGCGGCTGATCGCGCACGCAACCAAGCTGGTCATCATGTCCGAACGGTCGCGCGATTTGCTCGATACTGTCTATGGCGCCGACAGCAAACAGATTGTCCTTATCCCGCACGGTGTTCCCGACCGCCCATTCGGCCGCTCAGCGCAGTTCAAAACAGCGCTCGGTTTTGAAGGGCGGGATGTGGCGCTCACATTCGGTCTTCTGTCGCCGGGCAAGGGCATCGAAGCCGTCATTGCTGCCTTGCCTGCGATCATCGAGCACCATCCCAGGCTGTTATATTGCGTCGCAGGGGCCACGCACCCCAATCTGTTGGCCAGTGAGGGTGAAGCCTATCGCGAACAGTTGAAGGCTATGGCCATATCTCTCGGGGTTCAGGACCATATTCACTGGCAGGACTCGTTCCTGGAAACAGACGCGCTGCTTGACCTGATCGAGGCTGCGGATATCTACATCACGCCCTACACTGGCGTCGATCAATCGACGTCCGGCACCTTGTCCTATGCATTGGCGCTCGGCAAAGCGGTGGTTTCGACGCCTTATGTTCATGCCGTCGAATTATTGTCCGATAATCACGGAATTATCGTGCCATTCAATGATAGCTCGGCGATTGAACAGGAAATCACCGCGTTACTGGATGATCGCAATCGACTGTCGGGGCTACAACGGCGAGCCTATGCACGAAACCGTGACATGATCTGGCCTGCATTCGCTGCAAGGTCGCTGGCGCTTATCAATGCCGTACAGGTCTCACCGAACGCGATGCCGATACCCCGATCCATCGGGACTGACGGCTTGCTGAGAATTTGCGACGATACGGGCATTCTCCAGCACAGTATTGGCCCTGTTCCTGACCGCGCACATGGATATTGTGTCGATGACAATGCACGGGCGCTGATGCTCATGAACCGTATCGGCAGCACCGCACCCGAGCTTGACCGGCTGGCGCATGTCTTTGCCGGGTTTGTTCAAAGCGCGTGGAATCAGGATCGCCAGGAATTTCGGAACTTCATGGGATTTCAGCGCAACTGGCTGGAGGACGTCGGGTCGGAGGACAGTTGCGGCCGGACGCTGTGGGCGCTGGGTGATACCGCCAGCGGGGCGTCATCGAGCGGCCTGAAATACTGGGCCAAAGGATTGTTTGACCGCACATCGTCGTCTGCGCTTTCATTCGGTTCCCCGCGCGCAACGGCATTTGCGATGCTGGGTGCCGTCAACATTCTGGCAGTAGATAAACAGAATGATATCGCGCAAGCAATCTTGACCCGTGGAGCCGGGCAGTTGCTCGCACTGTTCAACCAGGCACGACGACCGGGTTGGGCGTGGTTTGAAGATGTTCTGGCTTATGACAATTGCCGCCTGTCCCAGGCGATGATCAGGGCTGGCATATATATGGATCGCCCCGACATAAGCGCATGCGGACTGGAAACGTTGCGCTGGGTCATGGACGTTCAGACTGCGAAAGCCGGTCATTTCCGCCCGGTGGGATCCGACAGCTTCGGCCTGCCCTATATGATGCCTCGCCCCTTCGATCAGCAACCCGTCGAAATCTGGGCAGCTATCGACGCGGCATCCGCAGCATATGATCTGACTGGCGACCAAAATTGGCTGATCCATGCCCGGCGCGCTTTTGACTGGTTCTCCGGCGCGAATGATCGCGGTGTGACCGTGGCCGATCCCGTTACAGGCACGTGCCAGGATGGCATCAATCCGCATGGATGCAATTTGAACGAAGGGGCTGAATCGGTGCTGGCCTATCAACACGCGACGTTCGCAATACGAGACTTTATTGATAGAGCCGGATAGAGCGCAGTCATGATCGAACTTGTTCAGCACGAACTGCGGCTGCACGCCGATCCGGCGCGCGTGGTTGTGCGGCCGTTCCATCTGGCGTGGCAAGCATCCGGGCCGGATCTGGAACGTGTGCAAAAACTTGCCCGCGAAATTTATGCTCTTGATTCGCGCACAGTGCGCGCCGAGCTTGGCGTTGTCCTGCGCGATTTTGCCGACCGGCATTGGCAGATCGAAAAGGTATTTGAAGATAGATTTGCAGAAATCGAACCCAAGCTTGGACTTTCGGGGACAATAAAGAGAGATATGCGTCAACTGATCGGCGCATATTTCTGTCATGAATACAGCTTTGCTGCGGCGGCTTTGATGAACCCAAGCGTCGTGCTGCATCCTGACCAGACAGGGCTGCAACCTGGCAGCACGCGGATAATTCTGTCGTTGCGTGCGGTTGGCGAAGGTCATATTTCAACGATCGCCTTTCGCGAGGGCATTATCGGTGCGAACCGCCAGCTGGTGTTGATGACTCAGCCCCTGTTTGCAACGGCCGCGACGTTGGCCAAGCCTAAGCCGGGCAAATTGACCGACGTCACGACTGTCAACCGCCATCGTGACAGTACGATATCGGGCACCGTCATCTTTCCGGTTACCGAAGCGCAGCGCAACGGTCTGGAAGATTTGCGGCTTGTTCATTTTGAGCATGACAACGGCAAGAAGGAATGGATCGGGACATATACGGCCTACAGCGGCCACAGCATCCAGTCCGAGCTACTGTGCACCGCCAACTTCCGCGACTTTACGCTGACACCGATCAAGGGCGGCGCTGGCCGTAACAAGGGAATGGCGCTGTTCCCGCGCAAAATCGATGGTAAGTTTTGCATGATCGGCCGGCAGGACGGCAAGAATTTATATCTGTTGCGCTCCGACACAATCGACCATTGGGAGGGAGGCGAATTGTTGCTCGAACCGTCGTTCCCTTGGGAGCTTGTTCAAATCGGCAATTGCGGCGCGCCAATCGAGCTTGACGAAGGCTGGTTGCTGCTGACTCACGGTGTCGGCGCGATGCGTAAATATGCCATCGGCGCGGCGCTGCTCGATAAAGCGGACCCGTCAAAGGTCATTGGCCGAACGCCATATCCCATCCTGTCGGCAGCAGACGAGGATCGGGAAGGATATGTGCCGAACGTCGTGTACACCTGCGGTGCCATCCGTGTTGGTGACGATCTCTTCCTGCCTTATGGTGTTGCCGACAGTTCGGTATGTTTTGCGTTCGTCGCAATCCGGGAGATCCTGGCTGCGATGAAATAGCCGGCAAAACGGACGAAAGACGACGCCGAAGAAGCACCGGATCATGCGGGTCGGAGGAACGGCTCGTGCATTTACTGATGACCGCGCTTGCTGCCGGTCTTGCACTCGTGCCATTGCCGCTGGCAATATACCAGCCGATAGGCGAGATGCAGGCGCAGATGGCTATCGTCATTCTGTTCGGCCTCGCCACTTCAACCGCGCTCACACATGCTGGTATCACGGGCACTCTATCTCAAGCTGACCCACAAGGAAAAACGTCATGAAGAGAACATATCTGGCCTTGGCGCCGCTCCTACTTGCCGGTTGTCAGGTGGAAAAGGCCGAAACCGAACAGGCGGGCGGCCATGATAACCATGCCGCAAAGACGACGGATGCAGATGAACCGGCTTCGACCAAGGCTTTCAAAGCGGCTAACGACAAGATGCACAAGGACATGACCGCTGCCTTTACCGGCGACGCAGATGCGGATTTTATGCGTAGTATGATCCCGCATCATGAGGGCGCCGTGGCGATGGCGAAAGTCGCGCTCAAACATGGCAAGGATGTCGAAGTCCGCAAGCTGGCTAAGGATGTGATCGAGGCGCAGGAGGCGGAGATTGCACAGATGAAGGCGTGGTTGTCGAAGAACGACGCCTCACCTGCCAAATAGAGCAATGCTCTACCTCGTCATCAAAGCGGTCGCCTCGGCCATCATCATCGTCATCGTCTCCGAAACCGCGCGGCGAAACCCCGGCACTGGCGCACTGATCGCGTCGCTGCCGTTGATTTCGGTGCTGGGCATGATCTGGCTGTGGCGCGACACGCAGGATGTGGCGCGCATGGCGGAACATTCGGCGGCGACATTCTGGTATGTGCTGCCAAGCCTGCCGATGTTCCTCATCATCCCCATGCTGCTCAAGCGGGGCGTCGGCTTCTGGCCCGCGCTCGCGGCGGGCTGCATTCTGACGATGGCGCTTTATGCAGCGATGGTTTGGAGCGCCCCACGCTGGGGTCCCAAGCTTTAAGCGGATAACGCTGGCATTGCGGTCGCTAAGTGTGACGAGACCCTCGCCTGATAGCTGCTCTGCTTCCACAATCGCGCGCCGAAAAAATTGCAACGTAGTTGCGCGCTTCGATTCAAGCATCGAGATACCGTGATTGTGCGCGTGGAGGTAACGCCCATTCGGTAGTCAATCTTTTGTAAGCGTTGGATGTGGCCGGTGCAAATACCATCAGTTTTGCGAACCCCGGCAGTTGCGCGTCTCGGCTTCGCTGCACTTCTAACTGGCGCGTTGCCGGAAAGGCGTCGGCACCACCTCGATCAACGCTTCGGCACCGCCTGCAAACTCGATTTCAGTTATCATCCGCGAGCCGCCATGGCGGCCGATCTGGATGAAGATGTCGACCACGTCGTGGACATAGTCGATCAATTCCGACCGGCGCAGTTCAACGCCGGACATCAGCGCCATCAGCGCGAGCTGTTCGGATATGCCGCGCGCCGAATTGGCGTGCACGGTGGTGATCGATCCGGGGTGGCCCGTCCCGACCGCGCGCAGCCAGCTCATTGCCTCGGCACCCCGGATTTCGCCCATGATGAGCCGGTCGGGCCGCATCCGAAGCGCGGCTTCGACAAGGTCAGCTGGACTAACCTCTGCTTCGCCCAAACGCCCGCGCACCGCAATCAACCCGACCGCATTTTCATGTGCAACGCGGATTTCAGGCGTGTCTTCGATCAGGATAAGCCGCTCGGCGGTTGGTGCTTCCTTCAATAAGGTGTTCAGAAAGGTGGTTTTTCCCGTGCCGGTACCGCCGCCTACCACGATGGTTTTGCGCGCGCGGACCGCAGCCGCCAGAAACTCCAATATGTCGCCAGCATTCAGCAAGGCCGCAAGCGAACGATTGGCTGCCTGTTCGGACAACGCAATTTCGCCGACGCGCGACAAGGCACCTGCCGCAAAATAATCGCTCAGCTTCAGGTCGGGGACATTATGCTTTCGGATTGCCACGACGATATTGCCGCGTGTGGCAGGCGGCGCACAAATCTGGATGCGCGAGCCATCGGGCAATGTTGCGGCCAGCAGCGGATGTTCGCGGCTGATGCCTTGATCCGATGTTGCCGCAATCTGCTGTGCCAGCCGCCACAAGGACGGCTCGTCGAGCCTTGGCACATCATGACGCTCGGTGCCATTATTGGTCTCGATCCACAATTCACCGGGGTGATTGATATACAGATCGGTGACGTCGTCGCGCTCGAGAAAAGGGACAAGCGGCGCAAGAAAGGTGCCGAGATAGACCGGCGCGAGCTGGCTCATCGCACTGGCCCGACGCGCGTGAAGTCGAGATCGCGGGCAACAAAAATCCGCACTGCCGCGCCTTGCGGAGTCTTGATGGTCGGCGGAATGTCGAAATCCTTGGCTGCCTGCTCGGCAAGGCCTGAAGCCTGCACTGGCGAGCTGACGACCACCGAAGACCCCCGCGTTGCCGCTGCTGTCAACGCGCTGGAGCCGCCTGACAGCACCGACAGCAAAATCGAGCCGCCGAAGCGTTGCAAGAAATGCCGGTTTACCTTGCCCTTGACCCCGGCGCGGCCCAGTTGATCGACCGCAGGCGAGGCAAGAGCAATCGTCACGCCGTCAGGACGAATCAACCGGGTCCAGACGATAAACACGCGCGATGCGCCTTGCGCGACTCCCGATTCATACTGGCCGATGACGCGACTTCCGGCGGGGATCAGGACATCGCCGCCTTCGAAGCTCAATACATCGCGCTGGACGATGGCGCGGGCGAAGCCTGGCAAGTCGGAATTCAACGCGGTTTCCATAACCGCCGCGATCATCGCGCCTTGCGGCACCAGCCGGTTGAGCCGGGGCAGCTGGACCGCCTCGGCAACCTCGACATCTGCACGCGAGACGCGCGCCGAGAAATTTTCCGAATCCGAAAGTTGCGGTCCGCGATCGGTGGGCACACCAGGCGCGCTGAGTGTGCCCGGAGCTGCCGCACCAGCAGGCGCAGGACGCGACGTTCCGGCTTGCGCGAAATCGACAATCAGGATTGGCGGACGTGCACGCTCTGGCTCGCGCATCGGCGCAATCGGTGGCAGCGCGGCAGGCTGGAAGGACGAGGCCGGCGCGAGCGCAGTTTGTGCGGGCGTCGTGCCGACCGCTGCGACAGGCACGGGCTGCACCGACGGCAGCGGAGCAGCGGGTTGCGGCAGCGGGCTGGCGCTGCTGGTGGGGTTGCCGGTCAGGCCAGGTAGATCGGTGTCCTCCTGCGCCGTCGCCGATCTGGCGCTCGCCAACACGAGAAACACGGCAATTCCGAGCAAACCAAGCCCGCCTGCCACTACGCCGGTCGGCACTTGCCGGGGGGGGCTTGCCACTTTCAATGTTTTGATCGGTACAAACTCAGTCATTTTTCGGTCCCATTCGAACGCCGCACTGTGGCGACGCGCTTGCCTTCACGTAAGGTGAAGATCGCGCCGAGTTGCTGAACGACCACGGTTCGCCCGCGCATCGCCGAATTGACCAGCGCCTCATCCTTGCCCGGCTTGCCGATGAAGATTGCAGGAATCGCAACATCCTCGGCAAACTCGAAATAAGTCATTTGCCCGTCATCCCAGATCCGCGCTGGCAGCAATCCGGCATCGCCCGCCTTTGCATAAGCATAATTCGGGGTGACGGGTGGTTGTTCCGAGGCGATTTCTTCGGTGAGCACGACTGGCGGCGGGGGATATTCGAAACGCACGACCCAGGGTGTCGTCGCTCGCCGTGGCCCGGTGTCGAGGGCAAAAATATAGCGGCGGCGGTCAGTCAGCACAGTCATGTTAGTCGCGGCATCCTTCAGCAGCGGCTTGAGGAAAAGGTTTCGGGCGCGCTTGTTCGGAATGACCTGCCACGCCAGAGCATCACCGATAGCGACATTTTCGATCCGCTCATCGGGTCCGAACTCGACCGTAATCTGCCAGCCCGGAGCACCGGTGACCCGGATAATCTGGTCGGGATCCCAATACACCGTCTGCACATGGGCGTCGGGTTCCATTTGTGCCGAAGCTGGCACGGCAAGGGTCAGCAGAGCGAGAGCGAGCAAGTGCTTCACGGCGCGAACCCTTCAACGTCGCGGCGATAACGCGTGACCTGGAAACCGAGCGGATTGTCGAAGCGATCGGCTGGCTTCAACGGCCGTCCGTTAAAGCCGAAGCTGATCGCCGAGACATAGGAGCCTGTGGCCGGAGCGCCTCCGCCCGGTGCGATCTGTGCAACGTCGAAGCGAACGATGGCCGAGCCAGAAGCAATCAGCGACACGCTCTTGATCGTAACCGAAAGCGTGTCGCCCGGATTGAGCGCGTTCAACGGACTTGCCGGGTTCTTCGCCGACATAAAGCGCACATAAGCGGTGGCCACGTCGCGCGACGACATCAATTGAACCGACCGGTACATGCGCGGCAAATCGGTCGCGTCGAACGATTCACGCGCGCGGACATAGCGGGCCAGTTCGGCCTGAATGACGACCTCGTTCTGCGAAAGCTTGCCGGGTTCAATTCCGCTGGCAACCTGGACCGCTCCGTTCTGGCGATCAACGGTCACCACATAGGGTTCGACCGACTTTAGCGGCAGCAAAATGAGCAAAGTAATCGCGAGGATGACGGCCAACCCGGCAGCAATCCCGGCGATGATCCAGGCAATCTTGCGTTCGCGCAACGCAGACCCGTTCTGGGTTTCTGCCCAGCTTCGCGCGCTTTCGAAATAGTCTTCCCGGTCGCTCATGCATCCCTCCTCGCTGAACTGCGGGTGCGTCGCTGCGCCCTTGGCAGTGCCGCACGCCGTGACGACGGTGCGGCAAATAATGTGTCGGCAGTCGCGCTAGCATCACGCGCAGCCCGGCTTCCGCTCGATGTCGTGCCCACCGATTGCATGAAGGACGCCGCCCCAGCCATCGCAGCGGCAGGGCCTGCTTCACGTCGCGCCGCGCGTTCGAGCATCTGCGCGATATGTACGGCGGACGATTGCTGCTCGGCTGCGACATTGGGTGTCATGGTGTTTTCCCGCAATATCGTCTCCTGCGCCGGAGCGGGCGTTGCTGTCCCGGGCAAGCGAATGCCTGAGGCGATCTTGCTGCCCGCCCAGACGGCGGAAATCATCGACAGCGCGAAAATGATCGTCACCAAGCCGATCGGCGTGACCGCCTCATTCTCGAAACGGTCGAGCGCCTGTTCGGACAGCAGCCGGGTGATCATCGGATTCAGGATTGATAGCTCGACCGCCGCGAGCACGAGTACGAACAAGGGCACGATCGCCGCCGCCGCCATCGCCGCCAGCCAGCGCGCCGCCATACCGCGCGTAGCGTCGAACAATATGAAGCCCGCGATCAGCGGCGTAACGGCCAGCAGCAACGCCAGCAATATCCGCGCGATGACGAGCAGGCCGAGGATCGAAAGCGTTAGGAAATAGCTCGAAACGGTAAGCGTCATTGCCGACGCAGCAGGGCCGCCAACCAACGGCGAAGCAATCCCGGCGCGCGTGCGATAGCCGATACTGGCCTGCTCCAGCCCGTCGAGCGCGACTTGCAGTCCGGTAATCGGATCGGTCGCATTCAACGCCGTCAGCATCTCGCCCGCCACCCGGACTGGCGCGCGCGCAAACGTATCGTAGGCGACCGCCTGCCATGCTTCCCACGACGTTGCCAGCAACAGGACAACGCCGATCTTGACAGCAAGGCTGACCGCATCGACCAGCAAAAGCCCGCGCCCCAGCAGCAACCGGTAGCCGAAAAACGCCACTGCAAGCACCAGCAATCCCGTCAACAAAGTCGCTACCGGCCCGCCGGGTTGTGACAATGCCAAATAGCCGCGCTCGACCAGCCCGAACGACTGGCAATCGGTATCGGCCAGTAACCGGGCGGCGAGGCCGGTGCCTTCGGGGGCAGCGCAGAAGTCGGTTCTCATGCCGCTTGCAACAATAAGGGCAGCCACAAGGCTGGATCGTCGCCGACCTCTGCACGCAAGCCATCGAGCAAACGCACAGTGCGCTCGCGGCCCGACAATACCGTCAACAGGTCGGGTTCGGAAGCAAGGTTCAGGCGGACGACGACGCTGTCATTGCCATGCTTGACCAGAAAGGCGCGCGCGGTTTCGGGGATGTTGCGGACGAGGTCGTACTCGTGCTGCGTCAGCCCAAAGCCGTCGATATAATCATGCGCTTGCGCCGACGCATTCGCCATGAAGATCTGCGTGCCCGCCTGCTCGACAATCGCCGAGGCGATCTTGCTTTCGAGCGCATCGGATGCGGATTGCGTCGCGAATCCGACAATACCGCCGCGTTTGCGGATTGTTTTTTCCCAATCGCGAATGCGCGCGACGAAGACATCGTCGTCCAGAGCCTTCCAGCCCTCATCGACCACGATGATCGTCGGTCTGCCATCGAGCCGTTCTTCCACGCGGTGGAACAAATAGAGCATCGCAGGCGAGCGCAGCACCGGCTGGTCAAGAATCGCGGTCATGTCGAACCCGATAGTTTCGGCGTCGAGATCGAGGCCGTCGGCTTCGTTGTCGAACAACCAGGCATGTTCGCCTGCCGAATGCCAGGGCGCAAAACGTGCGGCAAGATCGCTGCCCGAGGCGCGGCCACGGCCCCTGAACAGTTCGGCCAGATAGCGCAGGCGACGGTGTTCGGGGGGACCGGCGTAAGCGGCATCGACTGCCTCGGCGATCCATGCTGATTCCTCGACCGTTGGCGGCGTGGCGTTGACGGTGACAAGCTTTGCCAGCCATTCGGTCAGGAAGCCGCGATTGGCGGGACTGTCGGGTAGCGACAAGGGGTTGAGCCGGGTCGCTTCGCCGGGGCGCAGCGTGTCATAGACGCCGCCGATGGCGCGCAGGAAAATCTCGGCCCCGCGATCCTTATCGAAGAAGACGATGCGTGGCGAAAAACGGCGGGCTTGGGCGAGCAGGAAGCCAAGCACCACGGTCTTGCCCGAACCCGACGGACCGATAATCGTGAAATTGCCAAGGTCGCCGCGATGAAAATTGAAGAAATAGGGGCCAGCCGATGTTGTTTCGAACAACGTCACCGCATCGCCCCAGAAATTGTCCGCCTGCTGGCCGATGGGGAAATTATGCGCGCTGGCAAAGCCCGCAAAGTTCGCTGATGAGATCAGCGCGCGCCTCGCGATATAGCCAAAATTGCCCGGGAACTGCGCCCAGAAGGCCGCTTCCAGCCCCAGATCCTCGCGCACCGCAGCAAAGCCTGCTTCGGCCAGCATCGCCTGCGCCTCGCCGATCGCGGTTTCGAGTTCTTCCAGTTTTTCGGCACGGATCATCACCGTCAGATGATGTTCGCCAAACGCTGCACGTCCCGCCGCCACTTCGTCCTTGGCAAGCACCAGTTCGGATCGGAGCGAGATCGCTGCATCGTCGGCAGAACGCATCCGGCGTAGCGCCAGGTCCATGCGTTCGAGCGCTGGGCCTCGGTCGATCAGCGCAAAGCTCTGGGTGACGGTCATCTCGAAGGGTAGCCGATAGAGATCATCGAGCATTCCGGCGTCGGTGTTCGACGGATAATCCTTGATCGACAGGATCGCGGCAAATTCCCCTGGCTCGCCATTCATCGGCCCGAATTCGACGGCGTCTGCCCCAAAACTGATCTGGCGGCGCGCTAATGCGTGGCCTAGATCGCCACTTGGCAAAAGCATCGGCAAGGATACGCCATTGGCCAGCGAAGCCAAGAATTCCAACGGCTCGGAGGCGAGGCCGGTCGGCAAGTCATAGACCGAAAGCAATCGCGGCTGATAGGGTTCGAGCGCCGACAATATCGCCTCACGCGCCTGGTTCAGCTGGCGCAAATCGGGTCCGGCCTCGCGCGCCGCTGCGCCGCCACCACCGAACAGACGAAGCATTTTTTCTGCTATTCCGGCGCGGCCGCCAAGCGGACGGATAATCAGCGTCAGATAAAGATCGTTCACATACAGCCGCCGTGTCGCCAGCCGGTCCTGCCAGGCACGGTCGAGCGATTCGCTAAACGGGTCACCGAATTTGCCTTCGAAAACGGGCGATACTTCCCGGCGCACAACATGATGCACCAGGGCAAACCGCGCTGATGCAACCGACAGCAGCATTGCGTCGCGCGCGTTCTTGCGGGCCTCCAGCGTAATCGCATCAATGGTTTCGAACGGCAGCCCTTCCAGCCGGATGACCTGAAGCGCGAGGCCATCGCGTGTCAATATCGTCTGTGCGTCGATCTGCGCGGCATAGGGAAGGTGATCCCCGATGGCCGCTTCGCGCCGCGTAAATTTATCACGCGCGGTAAGCATTGGCACCCCAGAGACGACGGTTCTTGACGGGGGGCGTGCGGCGCAACCTGGTCATCCAGAGCGACATGATATTGGCGTCGCGCAAATGTGCGGCATAGCCGATGGCGTGGATGAATAGCGACGGCAGCAATGCCAGCGGGGTTTTGAAGATCAGGAACAACTCGGCGGCAACGATGCCGTTGAGCACGAAAAACGGATACGTGACACCCGCCACCATCTGCGGCCTTGCCAGCGCACGAAAGAGCGGATCGCGGTTCACCCCGCCACCGAGCGGATGCCGCCGACAATCGATGCCGCGCCGAACAGGATGAACAGGCCAAGCACGACCGTCGCGCCATATTTCCAATTCACGCGTCCGGTCAGCATCATGAAACCGACGGCGGCGACCGCGATAACCGCAACAGCGGTTGCGACATTGCCGAGCAAAGTCCCCTGCAACCAATCGACTGCGCTGGAAATCGGACCGGAACCGGCCGGGTCGGGCGCGGCATATTGCGCGGCGGCGGGTGCCGACATGATGAGCGCGACGAGGGCAAGATATCTGTGTTTCATGGGTCGGTTACCTCGATTAGGAACGTGTTAATTTGGGTTTCGGCTTCAACTGTAAACGCGACCGGACTGGCTAAAGGGGTGTTCGTCTGGGCAGGCGGCCGCCATCGGCCCAGAATCTTCGTCACATAATCCCGCGTTTCGCGGTAAGGCGGGATGCCACCGTATTTGGTGACCGCACCCGGTCCGGCATTATACGCGGCAAGCGCCAGCGGGATACTTCCAAACCGGTCTATTTGCTGGCGCAGATAGCGGGCACCGCCACGAATGTTCTGATCGGTGATGTATGGATTGACGCCCATTTGAGCAGCAGTTCCCGGCATGAGCTGCATCAGGCCAAGCGCACCCTTGACGCTAACTGCGTTCATCCGGCCGCACGACTCCTGATAGATCACCGCATCAATCAGTCCCTTGGGCAAGGCGTACTCGTGTTCGGCGCGGGCAACATGTTCGACATGGTTTGACGAGGTCGATGATTTTGCAACAACGTCATAATGTTCGATTACCGCTGAAGCGCCTTCGTCGTTCGTAAAAGTTGGTCCGTCATAAACTACAGGCTCGCCTGAAACGTCTATTTCTATGACTTGAGCATAAATTTGAGCGGGTAAAAACAAAATAATAGTAAATAAAATATAACAAGAACGAAACAACTTCATCCTTAGTTGTTTTTTATTTGAAAAATAATATCGTATTTTATTCATAAAATAATTAATAGACAAATCTATATTTATGATATTAGACAAATCGTTGCGAATAATGTTGAAAGGAAACATTCTCCAATGCGCTTTTTCATCGCCAAGCTGTCTCTCGTTCTGGTCGCTACGTCCGCCAATGCCCATGATTTTTGGTTGCAGCCGACGACCTTCAGGACGGCTCCGGAAGCGCCCGTTCCGTTCACGATTCTGGTGGGACACGGCGATGATCGAAGCCGCTGGACAATCGACCGCAAACGCATTTTGCTGATGAAGGCGGTCGGCCCCAATGGCGAAATCGATCTGCGTCCGACGCTGGGCCAGGCCGGAGATGCTGCCGATACAGCGCCGGTGTTCGCCCAGCCCGGACTGTATGTCGTGGCGATGGAAACCAACAATGCCGTCTCCGACCTTCCGGCTGACAAATTTACCGATTACGCCAAAACTGAAGGACTGACCCAGGCGCTCGATCACCGCGTCCGGACCGGAACGACGGCCAGCAACGGGCGCGAAATCTACAGCCGCCGCGCCAAGGCCGTTATTCGCGTAGGCGACAGCAAAAAGCCCGATCCGCGCGCTACGCGGCCCGTCGGTCTTACGCTTGAAATCGTCCCCGAACGCGACCCATATGCGCTGGGCAAGGCGCGAAACCTGCCTGTTCATGTGATTTATGAGGGCAAGCGGCTTGCTGGCGCTACCGTCAAGCTGACCAATCTGAAATCGGATGAAAAGCCGATTGCGGTTATCAAAACCGACAAAGCAGGCCGAGCCACTTTCCGGATTCCCGAAAGCGGCAGTTGGCTTTTGAATGTTGTGTGGACGAAACCCATATCCGGTCGTCCCGATGCCGATTTCGATACGATATTCTCCAGTTTGACATTCGGTTAAATCGTCTGGCGACGATGCGAATAATCCGGAGCAGCGCAGGTCGCGGCTGCTCCGGATAATATCCTGTTTATTTCACGTCGGTCGGTTCAGCGGTCAGGCTGAGCGGGACGATGTCACCGTCTTTCGGTTCGATCGGCGTGCCGTTGGCACTGGTGCGGTATGCCGTGCCGAAGGCCGCGCCAAACTGGTCTTCCTGAACCACGGTCGTTGGCGGCGGCGGCGGCGTACCGCCACCATCGCCGCTGCTGCCACAGGCGGCCAGCGTCGTTATCGGAACTGCGAATAATAGCAGATGCAGGCTTTTACGTTTCATCACCTTGCTCCTTATGGCTGGGTTTGCGGACGGGGAGCGCCACGCAAAGGAGCGTTCAAATACGGGAACGCATTCTGGATGTTGGCTGCATTGCTCGGCGCTCCATCGGTGAACGCAACGGTCCCGGTCGGGGCTTGCGCGGGGGTGCACAGGCCAAGGCTGGTCGGTGTACCTGCTATCGGCACCGGATGACATAATCTGCCCATGGCGACGCGCAGGACGATATCTACGACATCATCGCCCGGCCTGCGACCATTAGGAAAGCCAGCCAGATCGTCCGCAACCACGCCGAGAGTCTTTTGCGAAGCCTGCGGTGTCGGATTGACCGCGGTGTTCAGGCGAATCATTTCCGAAGGCGTCACGGTGCTTTGCTGGTTCAGTGTCGCAATTCCGGTCAGGAATGCCGCGACCAGATCGTTACGCGGGAAGTTGGTTGGGGCGAGATTAGTGAATGACGTACCCAGTGTCGCATTGACCGGTGCGCGAAATAGCGCATCGAGAATTGCCGGAAAGGTCGGGTTGGTCACATAGGTTGCAAGCGCCGCGTCCTGCGTTGGCTTGGCGGCATTGAACAAATCCTTTTCGGGCAGTCCAATGACAACTTCGTTTACCAATGGCATACCGAGACGCGACACCTGCACCAACGCGCCGCCTTGCAAATCGCTCATCCGCGTGTTCGGGGTTGGGCGGAGCAAACGTGCCTGCGGCAAGCTAGCGCTGCTCCAGACCCCAATCACGCCGTTTCCGGCCCCCTTCAGACAAGCGATAGGGATCTCGATTGCGAGCGACGTTACGTTCTTTTTGCCGATGAGTTCCTGGTTGCTCTGACTTTGCGTAATCCCGCCAGGGAAAGGTGCGCCGCTGCTATAGACTGGATCCGCTGCGCCCTGAATCGGCACAAAATTTACGAGATCGAATACCGGCCCAAGGTTCACCGCAAAATATTCGGCGCGCTGCCCGGCAAACACCCGTCCTTGTGTGGCACAACCGGGGATCGCTACGTTATTATAGACGAACTGGTTCGCATAGGCCGGGTAATTCGGTATCGACTTGTTGCCCGCATTATCGAACGGCTTGACGAAAGTTGCGCTACCGCCGGTCGTTAGCTGACCCCGCGCGCCTGAGCGGCGGTCACCGGTAATCTGGGTCACCGTGTAGACTTCCCGTTCGCCAAGATCGGGGTCGTTCGCACTGGAAATAGGACCGACATGGCGCAATGCAATCGACTGATTAACGCCGCCAACGTTTAGCGTAATGCCTTTTGGGCTGCTGAGCTGATTTGCGAACTTGAACTGGTAGGTCAGATCTTCCTTGGCATCGCCATTGCTGTCGATATGGATTTCGTAAACCGCATCGGGATCCATCGTGTAATAATTCGGTCCGTCACCGGGATTCTCGCCGGGCTGGAAATTCGAGATGATCGTGACATAATTCTGGCGGCCGGGTTCGTAGCTGCGAAACGCATAAACGTCGGTGTTATCGACTTTCGGTATCTCTGTAATTCCGGGAGCCTCCCGGTGGCTGGATGCGAATGCTGGTGCGGTTGCACCTACGGCGAGAACTGCGGCGGTACTGGCCATTAAAAAATTGCATCGTTTCACGTGATTTCTCCTCTAGATTGGCTCCCTTTTCGCCATATCGAAACCAACCGGTCGCGGCATGCCGATGTATTTACGTTGAAACGCGCACTACGGATGCAAAGCTGAACATCTGTTCAGCTTGAAAAGTTCTGAGATTCACATTAAATAAATGAATTATTTAGAAAAAATCGGACGAAAGATTTTTCGCGATCAATTCGTCCCACGTCCACGAATATTTCTCAGCCGAAGCGACATCGGCAGCAGGTTCAATTAATTGCTGCCATGTCCATTCGCCCGATCCAAATGCAAGAAACGTTGTTGTTCCGCCTTCTTCGGCAATCGCAATCAGCCTGGGGCCGAGCACTGGGGTCGCAAGGCAGTCAGGTGGCATGTCAGCCAAGGCAATCAATATTCGGTTCCGCACCTCTGCCAACGGAGCATTTTCTTCGATAGTTGCCGAAGTCCATTCGGCATTCCACATTACAATAGCTTCGGAAACCGAACGGTCGTCCCGCGAAACGCGCCCGATCGCCTCAGGCACGATCGGATCGTTGACTAGCTGGGCACTCACGACATCTACAGGCGAACACACCTCGCCGTCAGGGTCACCGGTAGCCGCTTGCTGTTCGGCAAATATTTCCTCGGCGCTTGGACTGACCGGCTCGGATTTCGCTGGTATCACAGGCACTGTCGTGGGAATAGGACGCGCCATCGGCGCAGCGGCTGCAACAGCAAAAACCGACAGCGATCCTTGTTTTTGCCGTTGCTCTTCGGCTGGTCTGGACATGACAAACAGCACGATCAAGCCACAATGCATTGCGACGACTGCAGAAAAAGTCACAAGCCTGTCTTTGGCTGGCAACGTGGTATCTATTCTATCTCCCAAGGCCAATATATTGGACATCAATTACCCCGTCTTAGGCGAGACATGAAAATTCGGCCCGAA
>JANOPT010000165.1:0-9933 GCA_031421975.1 Sphingomonadales bacterium
TACATGGTGTATAGGACATTATGTGCGAACAGCTAATTTTTAACCAAGCACCCGGGGCCTAAAAACCCCCGGACCTGGCGCCGCCGCCCACATGTCCCTTCATCTAATATCACAATGTCAAAGAGCCAAACCGACAAAAAAGCGGACACCTATCGTTCCCTGATATTGCTACCAGAGGAGTAGGTGACCTATTTGTTGGCGACCAGACCGCAGAAACGCTTGCTTCCCGTCCGGTGAGAGGGCCTCTAAAGCGGGTTTGGGATTCGGTCAACAGCCATTTGCAATTTTATTACAAAAAAAATGCACTCCCCTCGCAACGCCAAGCTTTGGTAAGCTTTTGCGGCTACAAAGGGCGGCATGAATTTGACTGGCCTAAACGATGAAGTCGCACGAAATGAACTAGGAAGCCGCGTTAAATCCGCGGTTTTCTGGCGTTCGGGCACTCAAATTGTTGCGCAGCTAATCAGTTGGGGCGCCACATTGGCGGTCATCCGTATCCTCGAACCAAGCGACTATGGTTTGTTTGCGATGACGTCCGTCGTTCTCATATTCCTTAACTTTCTTAACGGTTACGGGCTTGTTTCCGCGCTGGTCAGGTCAGATTCGGTTGAACCTGTTCGAATCCGGCAAGCATTCGGGATGCTGATTCTGTTGAATGGCAGCCTCGCGGCGATCCAGTTTTTCGCCGTCGCGCCAATAGCAGCTGCATATTACGGTGAAACGATCATTGCCGACCTGCTGCGCTGGCAATCGCTTATCTATCTGTCGACGCCGTTTGTGATTTTGCCAGAGGCGATGCTCACCCGGAATCTCGATTTCAAAAAGCCGGCCATCATCAACCTGACCGGCGCTATCGTAGGCGCATCGACCTCTTTGGGATTAGCTCTAAACGGCTATGGCGTGTGGACTTTGGTGTTTGCACCAATCGCGATATTCTGGGCGCGGGCGATAGCGCTGATGATCGCCACGAAATTCTGGGTCGTGCCATCGTTCAATTTCCGCGGCGCGGGCAGCGTATTTGCGTTCGGCTTGACCATGCTCATAAGTCAGGGCTTCTACATCATCCAAACGCAGTCAGACATTTTCATTGCCGCGCGGCACGTTGGAACGCATGCCTTAGGCGTATATGCCGAAGCGCTTTTTATATCGCTGCTGTTCGCGACAAAGTTCGTTCCGCCGCTCAACGAGGTAGCATTTCCGGCCTACGCCCGCTTGCAACATGACAAAAGTGCCCTGAGCCATGGCTTTCTCAAGGCCGTGCGGCTGATAATGCTGGTGGCTTGTCCGCTGTATTTTGGCATGGCGATATCTGCTGGCCCCTTTGTCGAAACGTTGCTTGGCGACAAATGGACCGAGGCAATACCAATTGTGGCGTCACTGGCACTCGCCATGCCGTTACTCACGCTGCAAATTATCTTTCATCCGGCCATCAACGCGCTCGGTATACCGAAGATCATATTGCGTAACGCAATCGCCGGCGCGGTCATCATGCCGTCCACTTATCTTGTGGCGATTCGCTATGGCACCCAAGGATTGGCGTGGAGCTGGCTGGTGTCCGTGACTTTGTTACTGGCGATTACTATCTATCAAACGCGGCCGTTTATCGGCTTCACGATGCGCCAATTGATGGCGGCGGTGTTGCCAGGCCTTGGCGCAGCCTTGGTCATGACGTCGGCCGTTTGGACAGTCGACCATCTGGTCATGGCCTATATTTGGCAGGACATACCCGCGCCGCTCCACTTGGCAGCGCTAACGATAAGCGGCGCGCTGACCTATGGCGCTTTGCTTTATTTCGGTGCGCGAAACACATTCAACGAGGTCGTGGGCCTCGTGATCCGCCGAAAAGCACCCGCCCACACCGCACAAACTGTGATCTGAAATCTAACCGGCCCTTCAGGCTTTCAGCAGGCCGATTTCAATCAGCCGTTCGCGCAAGTAAACGTCAGCTAGTATCGGCTCCGGGTAGCGATCCGGATTTTCTGCATCCACACATTGCGGCAGCGTCCTAATCGGAAAATCGGAGCGCAAATGCAAAAAGAACGGCATTGAATAGCGGCTATATTTCGACCGCTCGCCGGTGGGATTAACGACGCGGTGCGTGGTCGAAGGTAACATATGGTTGGTCAGCCGCTGCAGCATGTCGCCGACGTTGACTGCAATTCCGCCAGCCGGAGGTGCTACGCTCATCCAGCTGCCGTCGGGCCGCAAAATCTCAAGGCCGGCTTCCTCGGCACCAAGCAATAGCGTAATCAGGTTGATGTCCTCATGCGCGCCTGCACGGATGCAGCCTTCGGCATCGCCCTCGATTGGCGGGTAATGCAGCAGGCGCAGAATTGAGTTTCCATCCTCGATTGCGGAATCAAACCAATGCGAAGGCAACCCAAGATACAGCGCTATTGATGATAATATGCGAGCGCCGACCTTGTCCATCTCGGCAAAGAGCAACTGAAACGTCTCTTTGAACTCTGGCACATCGGGCCAGATGTTGGGCAGCATCGATGACGCTAGCGGACTATCCGAAGTTACATCGCGGCCGACATGCCAGAATTCCTTCAAATCATGATGGTCCGCGCCCTTCGCAATTTCGGTTTTGAACGGGGTATAGCCACGCTGCCCCGCGATCGCCTTGTCAAAGCCCGCTCGCTTCTTGGCCTCGGTCTGGTCGAACAATTCTTTGGTCAGCGCCCACGCCTTGGCGACCAAAGCCGGATCAAGACCGTGATCTACGACGGTGGCAAAGCCGTAAGTTTGAAACGAATTGCCGAGCTGCTGGCCAAGCACGCCAGCGTCGGGGTTGCCAAGCGAAATAACGGGCATCTGTGTCATGGACATTCAGATAGGGCCTGCCTTAAAGGCTTTCCAGCGAAAACAGGAGCAAACCGTGCCGAAACAATATTGGCTGATGAAGTCCGAGCCCGACGCGTATAGCTGGGACGATCTAGTCGAACAGAAGGAGGGCATGTGGGACGGCGTCCGCAATCACACCGCCGCCATCAATCTGCGCGCGATGAAAATCGGCGACGAGGCGTTCTTTTACCACAGCAACATCGGGCTGGAAATTGTCGGGATCATGACCATCAGTCAGGAATATTTCATCGACCCGACCGACGAAAAGGCCCGGTTCGTTGCGGTCAAGGTCACGCCCGTTCGCAAGATCGCGCAACCGGTAACGCTCAAAGCGATCAAGGCCAACCCCAAGCTTGCCGACATGCAGCTGATCCGACAATCGCGGCTTTCGGTTGCGCCGGTGCTGCCTGCCGAATGGAAAGAGATTCTGAAAATGGCTGGAGAATGAGCAAGCTGCGCCTCGCCATTCTGTCGCCCGTCCCCGATTATGAGGAAGACTGGTCGCATATAAAGGCCGACTATATGCGTCTTCTTGGGCAAGACGCATATTTTATCGACTGGACAACGGCCGGCGATCTTGGTGATTTCGACCTCGTCACGCCGTTGCTGGCATGGGGATATCAGCGCGATTGCGCGGCCTGGTTTGCCCTTCTCGACCGGATGGAGGCAGAAGGCATCGCCATATCTAATCCGGTCAGCGTGCTGCGATGGAATAGCGACAAGGCCTATCTCGCCGAACTCGATGCATCCGGCATCGCGACCGTGCCGACCCGCGTGAGCGCAGCCCTTGACGCAGCGGACCTGGAAATAGCGCGCGCCGCATTCGGCGCGGACATGCTGGTCGTGAAACCGCCAATTTCGGGCGGTGCCGATGGCACCTTTCGTCTGGCGGCGGGCGACGAGCTACCAATATCCGTGGCCGGGCGGCGGATGATGATTCAACCGTTCCTCGACAGTATCGCCGATGAAGGCGAATATTCGCTGTTCTACTTCGGCGGGAATTTTAGCCACTCGATCATCAAACGCCCCGCCGCTGGCGACTTTCGGGTGCAGGACCAGTTTGGCGGATATGAAGAAGCAGTCGAGGCACCCGACGCCGCAACCACGCTGGCCGGGTCGGCGCTGGCCGCGACCGCCGCGATCACCGGCACCGGGACGCTTGCCTATGCCCGTGTCGATATGCTTCGCGACGGTGATGGCGTGTTCCGGTTGATGGAACTGGAATTGATCGAACCGAGCCTGTTCCTGCGTTTTGCTCCGGATGGCGGCACGGCATTTGCCGATGCGTTGCTGCGAACACGCAGGGCGGTGCGGTGAACCGTGGAACCTTAATCTGCCGTAGCGATTGAATCCTTGCATCTGCCCGCACCCCCGCGAGGCTTGATCGCGCAGAAAG
The DNA here is from genome assembly GCA_031421975.1 of Sphingomonadales bacterium. Lineage (GTDB taxonomy): Bacteria > Pseudomonadota > Alphaproteobacteria > Sphingomonadales > Sphingomonadaceae > Sphingorhabdus_B. Next base: position 4,244 of record JANOPT010000165.1, read on the forward strand.
GATGACGTCATGGGCGAGTTGAAAGACAAAGCCAAAGGCATCGGCAACGAAATTGCCGGAAACATCAAACAGGCGGCTGGTCGTGCCACTAACGACCCAGTCCTTGAAGCCGAGGGCATTGCCCAGGAACGCAAGGGCGAACACCAGAATTTGAAGGGCACGGTTAAAGGCGGACTTGGCGACAAGATCTGACCCCCGACGCTGTCCCGTACAAAGGACGTTACGAAAAAAAGGCCGCCGCCCTGGCGGTCTTTTTTATGCGTGCCTGAAATCGGCGACGACATCGCCGCAGGATCGCAGGTCTTCTTCATGACCGGCCTCGCGCCAGCTTTCGGCCAGCGCGGCGGCTTCCCAAGCCTGCATCGCGGGCAGCGCGAGTATATGGTCGACCCACGCCTGCCCGGCTTGCCCCACATCAAGACCATAAGTGCGGACACGGAACGCGACCGGCGCAAAAAATGCATCGACTGCGGTAAAGTTACGCCCCGCCAGAAACGGTCCGCCGAAGCCGTCCAGACCTTGCGCCCACAATTCCGATATCCGCGCCACGTCACGGTGCAGCGCGTCCGACATCGGTTTTGGCTTCACCCGCACGCCGACGTTCATTGTGCAATCATTACGGAGCGCCGAAAATCCGCCATGCATTTCGGCGGCGGCACATATCGCCCACGCCCGTGCGGCTTCGTCAACGGGCCAGACGCCCTGATGGCGGTCGGCCAGATACAAAGCGATGCCCAGCGAATCCCAGACCGTACGGTCGCCGTGAAGCAACACCGGCACCTGCCCGGTCGGCGAAAACGCCCGGAAGTCGTCGTAATTGGCCGGCTTGGTAAATGGCTCCAGCCGATCCTCGAACGGGATGCCCAGGACGGTCATCAACAGCCACGGCCGAAGGCTCCAGCTTGAATAATTGCGGTTGGCGGTGATCAATGTGTAGGGCATGTCGGCTATGTAACGGGTATGTCGTGAAGGTCCAGCCAGCGCGATTCTGCACGGCGGTCATAGCTATCGAACACCGCGAACGGAATGCGGAAGGGCGTTCCCCAGTTGCTGTTCCACATGGCGACGACTCCAGTGCGGGTGTCAGGTTCGAAAATCAGCGTCGTGCGAAACCCGTCGACCGCGCCCGAATGGCCGACAAGGCGATGCCCGGCATAATTAAAGCTGCGCCACCCGAGGCCATAATGGGCATCGGAATTGGCCTGCTTCAGCGCGCCGCCGTATAATCTGTCGGTTTTTACCCTGGGCTCTTGGGCAATCCGCAGGACCGGCGCGGGCAGCACATCGGGCCGCTCGCCCATGGTCGCCAACAACCATCCGGCAAAATCGACGATGTTGCTTTCGACCCCGGCCGCCGCCGGCACGCGCCAGTAACTCTCCTTGAGGGTCCGGACCTGCGCGCCATTATGCGGTCGCGCCCAGTCTTTTGCCCCGGTCAGCCCGGCCATGCCATAAGCCGCGCTGGTCATGCCGAGCGGCAGGAAAAACCGTTCGCTGACCATGTCGGCAAACGGACGGTCCGCCGCCTTGGTCATGATCTCGCTCGCGGCATCGAAGGCGATATTCTGATAAGTGTGGCACGTGCCTGGATCGCACTGGAGTGGCACAGCGGCAAGACTGCGCCGGATATCGCGAGGATCTTCGCCATCCTCCAGCTTTTCGTCATAGGCATTTTTGGTCAGGCCAGTCCGATGGGCCAGCAATTGCGCCAACGTCACTTGGCGTTCCGCACCGCCGGGCAACCGCAACGAACTTTGCCAATACGCGACCGGGCGATCCAGATCGAGCACGCCTTCGTTCGCCAGCGAAGCCGCGAGCGTGCCGGCCACGGTCTTGGAAACCGATGCCCAGCGGAACACGGTATCGGGTGTCACCGGCGCCATCGTCGATCTATCGACAACACCATAAGTGCGGACGAACCGCACCTCGCCTGCCTCGACCACCGCAACAGCCAGCCCCGCCATTTCCGGACGCAGCGTCATTTCGGCCAGTTGCCGGTCAAGCGTGCGATAGTCGATCTGGCCGCGCCACTCGTCGGGCGTATCGGGCAAATCGCCCACCGCCTTGCCTGACCTGGCCAATATGATGGCGATGTTTTTGTCCACGCCAAGCGCCGCGAGGCCATACCAGCTCGCCAGCCCCAATATGGCGAGCGCAATCAGAACCTTCAGTATCCTGGGCATTTTTGCGGCTAAACCGCCAGCTCATATCTCGCCGTCGTTTTGGCGGCGACCTCGTCTGCGGTTACGCCTGCTGCAATCTCGATCAACCGAAACGCAGAGGCGTGGTCGGGCCGTTGGAACACCGCCAGATCGGTAATGACCATATCGACGACGTTTTTACCCGTTAGCGGCAAGGTGCAGGCCGGGATGAACTTCGGCGAGCCGTCCTTCGCATTATGCTCCATCACGACGATGATCTTCTTTACGCCCGCAACCAGATCCATCGCGCCGCCCATGCCCTTGATCATCTTGCCGGGGATCATCCAGTTGGCGATATCGCCATTTTCGGCAACCTCCATAGCGCCTAGTACCGTCAAATCGATATGCCCGCCGCGGATCATCGCAAAGCTGGCAGCGCTGTCGAAATAGGCGGTTTGCGGCAGCTCGCTGATGGTTTGCTTGCCCGCGTTGATCAGGTCGGCATCTTCCTCGCCGGCATAAGGGAAAGGCCCGATGCCGAGCATTCCGTTTTCGGATTGCAACGTCACTTCCAGACCGGGCGGGATGTGGTTGGCGACCAGCGTCGGAATACCGATGCCCAGATTCACATAATATCCATCGCGCAATTCCTTTGCGGCGCGCGCGGCCATGTCGTCACGAGTCCAGCTCAATGTATCAATCCATCTTCGTCAGTGGTCGGAATTTCGGTCGCGATATCGGTCGGGTTGGCGCGTTCGGCGTCGATACCCTCCCATATTCGGTCGAGCGCGTCGCGTTCGGAAATCCCCGTAGCCCGCGCCCAAGTTTTTGCGCCATGCCGGACGCAATCGACCAGGGCGATGCCATAGCCCATGGGATCGCCGCCAACGGGTACCGGATTGATAAAGCAGGTGACAGGCCCACCTTCCTTTGCCCAGACGCGCAGAAATTCGCGACTGTCGCCCAGCATGTCGGTATAAGGGATGAGGTCGATCGGGACAGGCTTGTCGCTCATACGCTTTCTCGCTCCCGCACCGTTCGGAACTCGATCTTTTTGTCGTAGGGCGCGCCGACAATCAACCGTTGCACATACACGCCCGGCAAGTGGATGCCGTCAGGATCGAGCGCCCCCACCGGCACCACCTCCTCGACCTCGGCCACGCAAACCTTGCCGCAGGTTGCGGCGGGCAGGTTGAAATTACGCGCCGTCTTGCGGAACACCAGATTGCCGCTCTCATCGGCCTTCCACGCTTTGACGATCGACAGATCGGCAAAGATCCCGCGTTCGAGGATATAGTCTTCCCCGCCGAACGCCTTCACTTCCTTGCCATCTGCCACGAACGTGCCGACGCCAGTCTTGGTGTAAAAGCCGGGTATCCCAGCCCCGCCAGCGCGCATCCGTTCGGCCAGAGTGCCCTGGGGAGCGAATTCTACCTCAAGCTCGCCAGCCAGATACTGGCGTTCGAATTCCTTGTTTTCACCGACATAGGACGCGATCATTTTCCTGACCTGCCGTGTACGGAGCAGCTTGCCGATCCCTTCATTGTCGATACCGGCGTTGTTCGATACGAAGGTCAGGCCGGTGACCCCGCTATCGCGCACCGCGTCGAGCAAGCGTTCGGGCAGGCCGCACAGGCCAAAGCCGCCGCTGGCAATCAATATGTCGTTTTTGAGAAGGCCGTCGAGCGCCGAGCGTGCATCGGGATATAGTTTTTTCGCCATAATATGCTCCAGAGGCAAGGGAGAGACGGAGTAGGCACCGCCTAGCCGTCAACAGGCGCAAAGGTCAACGCCAATAGCGCGGCGAGATCGGCCAGGGCCTGCTCGCCGCTCGTCACTTTGATCGCCGCCATACCCAACACCGCCGCAGGTTTGCAGTTGATGCCCAGATCGTCGAGATAGATGCATCGCGCTGGCGCGACATCGAGCGCGGCACACATCATCTCGTAAATGCGCGGGTCGGGTTTGCGGACACCGGCCTTGGAACTTTCGATGACATGGTCGAAACGTGCCATGACGGCGGCGACGGCTGCGGCCTTGTCCGTGCTGCCCGCCATGCCTGCACCTTTGCCTGATGGCACATTGTTGGTGATGCAGCCAAGTTTGAAGCCCTTGGACTTTAGCATGTCGAGCGCTGCTACCATCTCGGGACGGATGTCGCCTGAAAGACAAGCGATAACCGATGCACCGTCAAGATCATGGCCCATCGCCCGGGCTTCGGCAGCGAACAATAGGTCGAATTGGGCCGCATTGCATCGCGCGCGCTCGAACTTTGCCCAGGCATTGTTGTCGGGGTTATGGGAATTGACGCGGCGGACGAAATCCTGCGGCAGACCGCGCGCAGCCTCCATCGCGTTGAACGCCTCGAATGGCGACGACGTAATGACGCCGCCAAAATCGAAGATCACGGTGGTGAAGTTCACAGATATTGCAGCTTCAGCCCCGGCCGGTTCCAGCGGGTCTTCACCAGCCGCCCGCTGCCCGACAGGCAAATATAGGCATCCATCATATCATCGCCGCCAAAGGCGATGTTGGTCGTGAAAATATCGTCGGTCGCGACAAACTCAACCAGCTCGCCCTCCGGCGAAATGACGCTGATGCCGCATTCACCGATGGTCGCAACACAGATATTGCCATTGGCTTCGATGCCGAGACTGTCGAAGAATTTGTACCCTGAGGGCCGATACACGGGAATCCCCGGACCGCCGGGGCCAGCATCGGGTGCGACTTTGCCCGGAGCTGTGATGTTGAACTTCATCAAGCGACAGGTATAGGTTTCGGCAGCATACAGCGTATTGCCATCGGGCGACAGGCCGACACCATTGGGGTTGTTCGAAGGAAAAATGACTTCTTCGATGTGACTGCCATCGGCCTTTGCATAGAAAATGCCGACAATATCATGGGCGCGTTTGGCGTAATCGACCTTGCCATGATCGGTGAACCAGAAACCGCCATGCGCGTCGAAAACGATATCATTCGGTCCGCGCAAAATGCAGCCGTGATCGCCTGATTTATAGAGCACTTCGACCGCTCCGGTGTCGATGTCGATCCGCTCGATCCGGCCACCTGAATAATCATGGGCGATGCCATGCGGCACCAGATAGCCGTTGGTATCGAGATATTCAAAGCCGCCATTGTTGCAGCAATACAGCTTGCCATCCGGGCCAAGCGCCAGACCGTTCGGCCCGCCGCCGGTTTTGGCGACCACCGATGTGCTACCATCGGGGCGGACGCGGGTAATCTGGCCCAGGGCGATTTCGACCAGGATGATGCTGCCATCGGGCATGACGACTGGTCCTTCGGGGAACCGCAGGCCATCCGCCACAAGCTCAAATTCTACCATAAAATATCTCTCCTGCGTCGTTATTGCGGCCTTGGTCGGGCCGTGGCTCATCTGGCTATATGCTCATCAGGCGGCGTGCGATCACCTTCGCCAAGTTCGACCTGCATGTAAACGGTATCCAGCCAATGCCCGAACTTCCGCCCGACCGACCGCATCCGTCCGGCATGGACAAAGCCCATCTTCGAATGCAGCGCAACCGATCCGGG
>JANOPT010000166.1:0-6493 GCA_031421975.1 Sphingomonadales bacterium
CCTCTTAAAACGAGCGCCTTATTGCTATTCGGGCAATGGGGCATTTCTGGTCAAAGACCATCGGAACCAACCGATTGGCCGGATAAAAACGTTAGTTAGGATCACTCAAACATGGCAACTTCGCCAAACCCGACCCGCGACGATTTCGCGGCAATGCTCGACGAATCACTCGGCGGCGCAGATGGCGGCTTTGAAGGCCGCGTAGTAAAAGGTACCGTTACCGCAATCGACAATGACCATGCTGTCATCGACGTCGGTTTGAAATCGGAAGGCCGCGTGGCTCTGCGTGAATTCGCGATGCCCGGCCAGAAAGCCGACCTGAAAGTCGGCGACGAAGTCGAAGTTTTCGTCGACCGCGTAGAAAATATGAACGGCGAAGCAATGCTCAGCCGTGACCGTGCCCGCCGCGAAGCCGCGTGGGACGTTCTTGAAGGCGAATTCGACGCCGGCAACCGCGTCGATGGTGTTATCTTCGGTCGCGTCAAGGGCGGTTTCACCGTCGACCTTGGCGGAGCCGTGGCGTTCCTTCCCGGTTCGCAGGTTGACGTTCGCCCCGTGCGCGACGTCGGCCCGCTGATGGATATCGCGCAGCCCTTCGTCATCTTGAAGATGGACCGCAAGCGCGGCAATATCGTTGTTTCACGTCGCGCCATTCTCGAAGAAACCCGCGCAGAACAGCGCACCGGCCTCATCCAGAACCTTGCCGAAGGCCAGATCATCGACGGCGTCGTAAAGAACATCACCGATTATGGTGCTTTCGTTGACTTGGGCGGCATCGACGGGCTTCTGCACGTCACTGACATCAGCTACAAACGGATCAACCACCCGAGCGAAGTCATCAACATCGGTGACACCGTCAAGGTTCAGATCGTCCGCATCAACAAGGACACACAGCGCATCAGCCTCGGCATGAAGCAGCTGGAAAGCGATCCCTGGGATGCAGCGGTTGCCAAATATCCGGTCGGCACCAAGCTTAAGGGCTCGGTCACCAACATCACCGAATATGGCGCGTTCATCGAACTCGAAGCCGGCATCGAAGGCCTTGTCCACGTTTCGGAAATGTCCTGGACCAAGAAAAACGTCCATCCGGGCAAGATCGTTTCGACCTCACAAGAAGTCGACGTGGTCGTTCTCGACATCGACATGGAAAAGCGCCGCATTTCGCTTGGCCTGAAGCAAGCCCACGACAATCCATGGGCGTCGTTTGCTGACAAGTTCCCGGTCGGTTCGACCGTCGAAGGCGAAGTCAAAAATGCGACCGAATTTGGCCTGTTCATCGGTCTCGACGGCGACGTCGACGGCATGGTCCACATGTCCGACATCGCATGGGGCATCACCGGCGAGGAAGCATTGCACCTTCACCGTAAGGGCGAAACCGTCAAGGCGATCGTGCTCGACATCGATGCCGAGAAAGAGCGCATTTCGCTTGGTATCAAGCAGCTTGAAAAGGGTGCCCCTTCGGCAGCCGGCGCTGCTTCAGCAGGCGGCCTGAAAAAGGGCGCAACCGTCACTGTCACTGTGCTTGAAGTTCGCGATGGCGGTCTTGAAGTGCAGGCTGGCGATGATGGTGCAACCGGCTTCATCAAGCGCGCCGACCTTGGCCGCGACCGCGACGAACAACGCCCCGACCGCTTCCAGGTCGGCCAGAAGTTCGACGTGCAAGTCGCTGGTTTCGACCGTTCGAAGAAGCCGAACTTCTCGATCAAGGCGCTTCAACTCGCCGAAGAGAAGCAGGCTGTCGAGCAATATGGGTCGTCCGACTCGGGCGCATCGCTGGGAGACATCCTTGGCGAAGCGTTGAAGGGCGCAAAGAAGTAAGCCACGGCGCTCTAACCAAAGTTCTACATTTGGGACACAAAACCCGCCCTTGATGCCAAGGGCGGGTTTTTTATGAGGATTCCTGCAAACGAGTGCACGGGAATGCCATTGTAAAACACAGAAAATTCTGGCACTTTTAACGATAGGAACCGTTTGGTCGCATGGTGTCCTGATTGTCAGGTAACGTCTTAGCCCATAGAAGGATTTCGAAATGATCCGGTCCGAATTGATCAAAAAGCTGGAAACTGAAAATCCGGAACTGAAAACCGAAGAGATCGAAAAAATCGTCGATCTGTTTTTCAATCAGATTATCCAACGGCTTTCCGACGGTGGCAGGGTAGAGCTTCGTGGGTTTGGTGCTTTTTCAACGCGCGACCGTAGCCCGCGTAAAGGCCGCAACCCGCGCACGGGCGCGTCGGTCGAAGTCCCGTCCAAACGCGTCCCCTATTTCAAACCGGGCAAAGAAGTGCGCGAGCAGCTGAATAAATAGGCGTTAGCTTTTCAGGCGGTAGCCTGTCTTGAACATCCAGAAAATGACAGCAAGGCAAGCCGCGAGGCATATTGCGATGACCGCGATGCTGACTTCGATTGCCACGTCGCCCTTGCCGAAAAAGGTCCAGCGAAAGCCGCTGATGAGGTAAATCATCGGGTTGAATAGCGTCAATTTTTGCCAAAGCGGCGGTAGCATGCTGATCGCGTAAAAAGCACCGCCCAGAAATGTCAGCGGATAAACCACCAAAAATGGAATTACCTGCAGCTGTTCAAAGCTCTTTGCCCAAATGCCGATGATAAAGCCAAACAGGCAAAACGTAATGACAATCAGCACCATGAACAGCGCCATCAAAAATGGATGGGCAATCTGCACATCGACGAACAGATTTGCCGTGGCCAGGATGATACAGCCGATCAGGATCGACTTGGTCGCCGCGGCACCTACATAGGCGATCACCATTTCAAGCGGCGACATGGGCGCAGAAAGCATCTCGTAAATCGTTCCCGTCCATTTCGGCAAATATATGCCGAACGACGCGTTGTTGATGCTCTCGGTAAACATCGTCAGCATCATCAGTCCCGGCACAATGAACGCGCCATAAGCAATACCGTCGATTTCCGTCATGCGGCTGCCGATCGCCGAACCGAACACAACAAAATAGAGGCAGGTCATGACCACCGGCAGCATCAGACTGGTCCACACGGTCCGCCCAAAACGCGCCATTTCAAAACAATAAAGCGACCAGACGCCTCGCGGGTTGCCAATCATGCTGCTTCCTCTTTGCGATGGACAAGACCCACGAAGATATCTTCGAGCGAGCTTTGCCTCGTATTCAAATCCCTAAAATGCAGGCCGAGATCGCTCATCCGGCGAAGGAGCGAGGGCACGCCCGTCGCGTCGGCTTGAGTATCGAATTCATACACAAGCTCATATCCCTCGGCGTCAAGCGTTAGCGCCCATTCGGAAAGACCGTCCGGGATCGCCTGCAACGGTTCCGACAGATTGAGCGTCAACGTCTTGCGGCCAAGGCTTTTCATCAGAACCGATTTTTCCTCGACCACCACTAACCGACCATCGCTGATTACGCCGACGCGGTCGGCCATGTCTTCGGCTTCTTCAATATAATGTGTGGTCAGGATAATCGTGACACCGCGATCGCGCAGACGCCGCACCATTGCCCACATATCGCGGCGAAGCTCGACATCGACGCCAGCCGTGGGCTCATCGAGAAACAGGAGTTCGGGTTCGTGGCTTAACGCCTTGGCGATCATCACGCGGCGTTTCATTCCGCCCGACAGCTCGGCAATAGTCGAATCCTTTTTGTCCCAAAGCGACAAATCGCGCAATAATTGCTCGATAAACGCGGGATCGGGTTTTTTGCCGAACAGCCCGCGGCTGAATTTAACGGTCGTGATAACCTTTTCGAAAGCATCGGTGTGCAGTTCCTGCGGGACCAGACCAATCATCTGTCGCACCGCGCGAAAGTCTCGCACAATGTCATGCCCGGCAACATGAATGCGGCCATCGCCGGGCTTTACGATGCCGCAAATGATGCTGATCAATGTTGTTTTGCCCGCCCCATTGGGTCCAAGGAGCGCAAAAATCTCACCTTTGTCGATGTTCAGGTTGATATCGGAAAGCGCTTGGTGGCCGCCCGCATATTTTTTGGAAAGTCGCGAAATTTCAAGAATCGGCTGCATGGAAACGCTCTACGCCGCTTTGCCGACAAGAAGAAGGCTTGACCGCCAACCATCCATCGGCTTTGAGGGCCCCGCACGCGGATGTGGCGGAATGGTAGACGCTACAGACTTAAAATCTGTTGTCCTTTTGGGCGTGCGGGTTCGAGTCCCGCCATCCGCACCACGATATTCCGTTGCGCGCCCTAGCGTCCTGGGAAGTCGCTCGACGACGTGACTTCGATCCGGTCGCCACGGTTTACCGGAAGGACATTCCGGCCAAACCAAACGAACTTTGCGGACGAAGACTGCAAATCGCGATCATAGCGGTCTTCCGCATAGGATTTCGGGTAACCCATCCATTGCAAGGTCGTGGGGAAAATCTGACTGTGGCTGTGTGTGCCAACGCTACCGGCGAGACGCTTGGTTTCCGCAGATGGTAAAAATGCCAGCAATGGCACGGAAAACTCGGAACGAACCGGATTGCGGCTGCAATGCGGCATGACGCCCGTTTGCACATTCTGCCCGTGATCGGAGGTGTAGATGATCGCCGAGCGTTCGCGATTCAAGCCGTTTGTCAGTGTCTGGAAAAATCCGCGCTTTGAATAGGTCAGCGCCGTTTCGTATTGCCTATCCAATGGCTGACTATCGTCTCGTAACTTAAAAGGAATATGGTCGAAATATTGAAAATGGACACCTCGAAGAACAACGTAGATCAACTTTTTACCGGGCTTTTTCATCAGCGCGTTTAGCGCCGCGGCGATGTTCTTATCGGTGTCGATCCCGTTCGCCATGCTTTTATATTCATCGACCATTGCCCGTTCGGAACCTTCGAGCATATTCTGCGGCGCACCGACCGCCTGTCCATCAATCATGTAGGTGCGATACCCGGCTTTTTGGGCGTAACCCCAGATTGTTGGCGTCGTGCGCAGATCCAGAGCGTCCGTTACCGTCCGGACATTAACGCCTGAGCGGAGGGCGACATTTGACGGTGTGCTGCAATTGCCCATCGAGGCTGATTCACCGAAATCCACGAAGCGAAGCCCGTTTAGCTTTGGCAAGATCGTCCTTGAAAAAGTCTGGTAAGCGACGCTTTCATCCACCAACCACACAATGTTTTCGATTGCTCCGTCGCTTTGCGGCAGAACTGTCACGCTAGTCCGGACAGGCGGAGGATCCCGACTGACGATCTGTGCAATGAAGCTGTAGATATTACGTTCGGCACCCTGCGGTCCGATGCTGGTCCAGGACAAAAACAATGAAGGAACACAAAACAGCAGAGCAAGCGCAAAAGTCGTTGCGGGGCGGGTGAAATACGCAAGCAGCCTGCTATTTTTCAACGCTGCACGAAGCACATAATGTGATGTTATCAACAAAATGGCGGCCAGGATGAGCGCGCCTATGCTCAGCGCAAAGGCGCCGCCAAACTGGCCCGCCGCATTTCCCGCCTGCCTTGCCTCGGACAACATCCAGCTCGTTTTTTGACGGTCGAGGGTGCCGCCGATAATATTGGAATATATTGTATTTGGTAGTGCCGAGACGGCGACCACAGCGACGAGTATACCCGCTGCTCGTGTTCGCAACAGAGTGAGGCAAGCCAGCAATATGACGGCCTGCATCGAAAGCGCCGCAAAACTTTTGATGGCAGATGCGAAATCATATGCCGCCGCGCGATACAATATGGCTTCGACGATGATGTGATAGTTGATCGCCAGATATGCGAGCGCGAAAGCGATTAACCCGGAAACTGCCAACGCAGCCGAGCGAATTTTTTGTCGAGAGACAAGGGTTTTTGACCCCGGCTGTTGCAATGTTAACCCCTGCTTCGCCTATGCAACTCGGCTGTACGCGCAGAGAATTAAAGTCGAATTAACCGAACACCGCCATCACCCGCTGCGCGGTCAATTTCGTGGTGCCTGCCGCCGGTAACTCAGTGCCTCGGCGATATGAATGCGCCCGACGCTTTCGCTGCCTGCCAAATCTGCAATCGTCCTCGCCACCCGCAATATCCGTGTGTATCCGCGCGCGGATAATCGCATGGCCTCAGCGGCTTGCGCCAGCAGCTTTTGCCCCGGTTCATCGGGCGTGGCGTGCGCGGCCAAGGCATCGCCATCGAGATCGGCATTTGTTCGAAGGCCCGAACCGTTCAGCCGTTGGCTTTGTATTGCGCGCGCTGATTGAACCCGGCTTGCGACTTCGGCAGAGCCTTCGGCTGGCGGCGGCAGGACCAGGTCGGCCGCGCTGACCGCCTGGACCTCAACGTGCAGGTCGATGCGATCGAGCAACGGCCCGGAAATCTTCGCCTGATAATCGGCAGCGCAGCGCGGCGCGCGCGAACATGCGAGCGCGGCATCGCCAAGATGGCCGCAACGGCACGGGTTCATCGCTGCGACCAGCTGGACATTAGCAGGAAAAGTTACATGGCTATTGGCACGCGCGACACTGACCTCGCCGGTTTCGAGTGGCTGGCGCAGGCTGTCGAGCACGCCTCGCTGGAACTCGGGCA
>JANOPT010000167.1:0-1702 GCA_031421975.1 Sphingomonadales bacterium
TACAACGCGGTGCTGACCCACGGCTTTACGATGGACCAGAAGGGCATGAAGATGTCCAAGTCTCTGGGCAACACGATTAACCCGCTCGACCTGATGCGCGACAGCGGCGCGGACATCTTGCGGCTCTGGGCGCTGACCGTGGACTTCACCGAGGACCACCGGATCGGCAAGGAAATCTTGCAAGGCGTGTCCGACCAGTATCGCAAATTGCGCAATACGTTTCGGTATTTGCTCGGCGCGCTCGACGGATTTTCGGACGCGGAGAAGGTCGCGGTCGCCGACATGCCCGAGCTGGAGCGCTATATGCTCCATCTGCTTGCGGACATGGACGCGAAGTTACGGACGGCGGTAAATGACTTCGACTTCAACAGCTACGTCCGCCTGCTCACCGATTTTGCAAATGAAGACCTGTCGGCCTTCTTCTTCGATATCCGCAAGGATTGCCTATATTGCGACGCAGCCACCGATCCCAAGCGGATGGCGTACCGCACGGTCTTGGACATCCTGTTCCACGCCCTAGTAAGATACGCCGCGCCCGTGCTGGTGTTCACCAGCGAAGAGGTTTGGCAGACGCGGTTTCCAGATGCGGACTCGGTCCACTTCTCCGACTGGCCCATCCTCCTAATCACCCGTCACCCCAGCGAAGGCTGGGGTCCATCACGTCTCGCAACGGAGGACTGCGCTAGTGGGATAGACGGGATAGGCCCCAGCCTACGCTGGGGCGACGAGTTGGTTGAGCGATGGGCGAGCATTCGCGAGATAAGGGGCCATGTGAATGAAGAGATTGAACCTCTCCGACGTGCAAAAATTATTGGAACCTCGCTTGAAGCAAACGTGGACCTAGTCTTGGAACCAGACTCTCATCTTTTGAGCGACGTCGATTGGCCAGAGGTGCTGATTTCAGGGATTGTTGCGCAAGCCCTGATTGAGGTTCATTCATCGACCGCAGTGTGGAATAAGGCAGGTACTAATTACAAGGTAGTTGCAGGTGTGCGGGTAGCCATCACCAAAACTACCAACCACAAATGCGGTCGTTGCTGGCGGCATCTTCCCGAGGTTGTCGAAGACGGCGCGCTGTGCGGGCGGTGTGAGAATGTGGTTGGCCGCTAAAACCCTCTGCGTTCTCTGCGCCCTCTGCGTGAACCAAAAAACGTCGAATGGTTCACGCAGAGGTCGCAGAGAGCGCAGAGTTGGGGATTGTTGTAGCAGAAAAGTTGAGTAAGACGATTTTATGAACCCCAACCCCAAATTCCGCCTGCAGGGCATTATGCTCGCAAGCCTTGTCTTCATCGCCGACCAGATCGTCAAATATGCAATGCTCGGGCCGTTGCAGCTGCAAAGCCGCGGGGTCATTCATATCATCTCGTTTTTCGACCTGCGCTATGCCGAAAATCGCGGTGTATCGATGAGCTTCCTGACCGCCAGCAGCGATGCCGAACGTTGGGCGCTGGTCGCGTTGACATCGGTGATTGCCGCCGCCGTTGCGGTGTGGATGTGGCGCGAGAAGTTGCGCGGCGATATTCTCGCACTTTCGCTCGTCTTGGGCGGCGCGCTCGGCAACATCGTTGACCGCGTGCGTTATGGTTATGTCGTCGATTATGCCGACCTGCATTTCGGCGCGTTCCGGCCCTTTTATATCTTCAACCTGGCGGACGCCGCCATCACCATCGGCGTGCTGATATTGCTTGCCCGCGCGTTCCTG
>JANOPT010000168.1:0-9327 GCA_031421975.1 Sphingomonadales bacterium
TATCGAATTCCAGATGAGCAATGAGCTTGCTCATCGCTGGCTGGGATACGTGCAGTATTTCTGCCGCCCGGCTGACCGTCCCGTTTTCGATGACGGCCTTGAATGCTTCGACTTGGCGTAAGTTTATCTGACGTGCCATATATAACCTGCAGGAATGGGATGGTAACGGGCTTCGCTTGCAGGAATAACGCACGTCTGCCCGCGTCGTCAATCCCGCGCCGCGCTAGCGGCATGGAGACTCATTGATGCGACTTGGCACACCCGCTACCAATTCAGGGCGACCGTGTTCACCGGGTCATCCCACAAACCTGTCAAATCATCGTCCAGCTTGGTAATCGTCAACGATGCCCCCGCCATGTCGAGCGCAGTGCAATAGTTGCCGACCAGGCTTCGTTCGACGTGCACGCCTCGTTTGCCAAGCGACGTCGCCGCCGCGTTAAACAATATGTAAAGCTCCAAAAGAGGGGTCGCTCCCAGCCCGTTGCAAAACACCAGGACTCTATCCCCAGGCCGTATTCCAAGCGCGGCAAGAATTTGATCCAGCATCATGTCGGCGATTTGATCGGCGGTATCCAGCCCGATCCGCTTTCGTCCGATCTCGCCATGAATACCGACCCCAAGCTCCACTTCAGTAGGATCGATTTCAAACGTCGGACGCCCCAACAGCGGCACGGTACAGCTGGAAAGGGCAATGGCGATTGAACCGGTATTCTGGTTGGTGTTGCGTGCAACATTGGCGCATTCGGCGATTGGCGCGCCGCGTTCGGCCAGCGCCCCTGTCATTTTTTCAACAATGATCGTACCGGCGATGCCGCGTCCGCGCATCGCCGCTGCGCCGCCAGGTTCGCGGATACAAATCTCGTCATCGATGATCACGGTTTGAGTGGCGGTGCCGACCATCTCCGAAGCCATTTCAAAGTTCATGATGTCGCCAGAATAGTTTTTGACGAGGAACAGAACGCCAGATCCACATTCTGCCGCTTGTGCTGCGGCAACCATCTGGTTGGGTGTCGGCGACGTGAAAATTTCGCCCATGCAGGCGGCATCCAGCATTCCGGTGCCAACATATCCCCCGTGCATGGGTTCATGACCACTGCCGCCGCCCGACACGAGTGCAACCTTGCCCGCGGCTTTTCTGGTCCGGCGAAATACAATGTTGTTCGTCCGATCGACCCTGACCTTGTTTGCATGCGCGAGATCGAATCCCGACAATGCGTCAGAGAACGCAAGATGCGGCTGGTTGATTATTTTTTTCATGATGACGATGCCATCATGGTTCGATTTTTGCCGTGGCAATCTCGATAAATGCCTCCGCCTGGTCCCTAAGGGCTTGTTTGATAATGTTTCGCGTCGTCGTGTCGTCGATCCGCGACAGGTCGATCGAAAACATATGACTTCCTGCGCTTACCGTCCGTTCGGTGATCAGTTCGCTTTGGTCCGGATGGGCCAAAAGATAGGCTTTGACGAATGCGGTTCGTTCCGCAGCAGAGAAATGGCACGTGTCCATAATTTTGTGGACTGTGTGCGACGGTATCGGAACGCGGTAGTTCGGGTTGGTAATCTGCGAGACAAAACTGCTGTTCGACCCGATTGCATTGGCAATCCGTTTTTTCAGGCCGGACGGTTTTGTAGCGAGGCAGTCGCGCAAAATCTCTTTATATTCTTTGACGAGGCCTTGCTTGCTGGTCATGTAATCCGGCTTAATCTTTCACGTTGAACGGCGGTGCCATTGTCCGATCGCATGCCTTACCACCTCCACTTGCCCCGGGGAAACCGATAACGACCGAATACCGCAATCCAGCAGGTTTGGAATATGTTTTGGCAGGCTGGCGATCTCGCCGCAAATACTTATCGGCACATTTTTTGCAGATGCCACCGAAACACATTCCCGCAATAGTCGATAGATCGACGGCTCCCACGCATCGGCAAGATAATCCAGTTGCAGCGTGTCCCGCGAAACAGCCGACACATATTGGATGAGGTCGTTCGACCCTATGGAATAAAAATCGGCATCAAACCGGTCTAGCGTCAGCGCAGCGGAGGGTACTTCGATCATCATCCCCAATTTCGGCAACGCGCAACGGATATGTTGATGGCCAAGTTCGGCAACAACATCCTGAAATTCCGACTTGAATTCACTCATCTCGAAAGGCGCGGTGACCATGGGAATCATCACAGCCAGATTGCCATAGGGCGCGGCGCGAGCGAGTGCCTTGAGCTGCCCCCGAAACAAATCAGGATACATCCGTGACAGCCGGTACCCGCGTACGCCCAGAAACGGGTTCACATTCTGGTCCGCGATTAGCCCGTTTATAACCTTGTCGCCGCCAAAATCGAACGTCCTGATGACGACTTGCTTGCCGCGCGACCAGTCAAGGACCGATCGGTAGATTTCAAACTGTTCATTCTCGTCGGGAAGTTGGCCATCGGTGATCAGAAATTCTGTCCGGAACAGGCCTATTCCATCAACCGCCGAAACATCGATGTTCTGGATGATTTCGGGGCCATCGATATTCAGGCAAATATTGACCGTTCGGTTTTCACTGTGCGAACCCTTGGCGTCCGCCTTATGGATTATCCTGGGCGACGCCGGTTTTTTCGATGGCGGCCGCGACATGTTTATTTGTCGATTTCCGTCCGGATTGACGGCGATGATATTGTTGTCGGCATCCAGCAGAATAGGGCTGCCATTGGAGATAAACAGAATGGCCGGCGGGCAACCGACGATCAGTGGAATACCGCGACCCCGCGCCAGCACCGCGACATGATTTGTCAGACTGCCTTTTATCAGCGCCAGACCGGACAATGCCGCACGGTCGATCGACAAAAGGTCGGATGGCGATATATCGTCCGCCAATAGAATAAGGTTGGTTTGCTGAACCGATGTCCACTGTGAATGCGGGCTTTCACGAATAAGCCGCAACATCCGCTTTTTCAGATCGACAAGGTCATGGGCGATTGATTGAAAATGCCGGTCTTCAGAACCGGCATAATTGTCGATTTCCTGATCGAGATGCGTTTCCCACGCGATGTCGGCCTTCATGCCCGATTTGACTCTGGCGAACACCGGTTCCAGAAATGTATCGTCTTCGAGCAACGCAATCTGCAGCCCGATTATGTCCTTGGCGTCCTTATCCTGTGCATAGGCCAAGGTTGCCAGGGCATGCTTTGCGCGCTGTATATTGGCGGCCAACAAAGCGCGTTCCTGTGCCTCGGTGCCCCCTGCACGCTCAACAATGCTGGAGTCTGATGACCCCCAGAACGCTGCAATGCCGAATGCCTTGCCGCCGGATGCGGCGGCCCCAGAAAACACCGTTTCGGGCTTCAACGGCTTATTCCTCGAACCGGCGTTCGACGAGCCCAAGTATCGCTTCGACCGCAAGCTTGGCGTCGCCGCCGATAGCCCTGATCGCGATGCCCTTGCCTTCGCGAATTTTCAAATTCATGACCGAACTTATCGATTTTGCGTCGATCCAGGAATCGTCGTCAACCGGTGACAATGTGATATCTGAGGCAAATGTTTTTGCCAGTCTCGACAGCTTCACCGAGGGACGAGCGTGAAGCCCGGCTGGATTATGGATGACTGCAGAACTTTGGATTTCATCCAACACTAACAATATTCCTCTGCTGCTTCTTTGACTTTGCTTAATGACGCACCGCCTGCTGCTTCTGCTGCAGCCATTACCGCACCTTCTACAATTGGCCCATCGCAAATCACGACTCGACTTCTGTGCGCCCTGTCGAGCATCTCGATTGCCATTTCGGCATTGGTCTCGGCGCCGCCCAGATCGACCAGGACCAAAACGCCGCGCTCACAATAGGCCAGTTTAAGCGCTTCCAGGATCGCGGCAACATCCGTTCCAAGTCCGCCATCCTTGTTGCCGCCGCAAGGAACGACGACGACTGCCTCGCCGACCATTTGCCGCGCCATGTCCGCTGCGCCACGTGCAACCAGATCGGAATGCGATACAATAACTATGGAAACATTTTCTGTCATGTTTTCTCCATGAACGTTTGGCAGATTGCCGTGACGATTATGGCGGCGGAAGCGGCCCCGGGATCGATGTGACCCAGCGACCGCATGCCAAGATATGCGGCACGGCCCTTTGTCGCAACGATATTCCGGGTATCGTCCGCTGCGGTGTTCACCAACAGGCAAATATTTTCGAGCGAATGCAGCGTGTCCGATTCCAACGCCAGCATCAGCGGGACGAGGACATCCAGCATGGTCTTGGCGCCGATATCCGAACGTCCTCTGGCCATCACAGCCTCGACGCCTGACCGCATCATGATAGCAACGGCCCCGGTGGTTCCCGGAAACGGCCTCATCGGAAACGGCCTCGCTGGATCGGGTGTCGCGGTAAACCGCGCCGATGCATTTCCGAACGCCATGAAAAGCGATCCGTATAGCGGGCCGGACGCGCCGCCGACATTCATCAACAATGTCGAACCGATCAGGCTGCAGGCCTCGGAAAATTCCATAGTCGAAATATCACCGATATTCCTGTGCACAGCCGAAAAGCCGCGCCGCATGTTCGAACCATGATCACCATCGCCGATCGCCTGGTCCAGTGCCGACAAATAATCCGCCGCCTCGTCGATTGCCACGCACGTGCTTTCGACCATCTGGCAAAACGTTGCCTGGTCGAACGATCGCTCTGGCGGACGGTCGCTGCCGCCTGCCTCGCTTGGGTGCCCGATGGCAGGTGGTCTGACGTTACCGCGCGGCACAGGTTGCGATGTCACAACCGGCAAGCCTGCTTGTTGCGACGAAGATGTGCGTGGGAAGCCAGCCACATGGCTCTGTCATTAACGGCGCGCATCCCGTCCCCCTCGTGTTCCTCACCACAGCCTATCCCCGCGTCGATGCCACAGCGAGTCACTGACAGTCAATTTAGTATTGCATCACTAAACAAATCGGTATCCTTTGATCGATGAACGGCGCGCTCCGGGCCCGGGGTATTCTCCTGAGGAATACCCCGGGCCATATTCGTCATGGCAAACGCCTTGGCTGACTTCACGTTCATTCATAAAAACATATAATACAGATATTTAGAGACAAAAAATATCTATTTGGTCCGATGCAAAGGGTTTTGCGGCCGTGGGAACTTTCATTTGGCAGCGCGACGTCCGCTAAAGTTATTTCCGGCAATCCTGCAATAAATAATTTATTGACAATAAACTTGTTACTGTTCATCAGGCGCGTCAAGAGCGACAGTGTTCCAGCAAAAATTTAGGTCGAAACGGCTTGCCTGGGTCACTGCACGCAATTTTGTCGATGAAAAAAGTCTGCCGAACCAAGGCAGGCCAAAAAGATTATGGAGAGGGAGCACTAAAATGAATGACGTTGCACGTAAGTCTATGCTGTCACTAGGGGTTTCGGCAGGCGTACTCACACTGATGATGGCCAGCCCGGCATTGGCACAAGATGCTGCGCCTGCCGCAGAAGCACAGGCCGCGACATCGGATGCCGAAGGCAGCCCGGTCAGCACCGATCGCGCAAACAACGCCGCTTCCGATAGCAACGACATTGTCGTGACGGCGCAAAAGCGCGGACAGAACATTCAGGATGTCGGTATTTCGATCACGGCGTTCACGGCCGATACGATCGAGGACGCGAACTATTCGAACGTGTCGGATGCCATCACGCAGGTTCCAGGCGCCATTGCGCGCCGTCACTATCCTTCACGGGGCCTTACCACGAACATGTTCATCCGCGGGATCGGACAGACCGACTTTAACGATGGTACCGAATCGTCGATCGCTCCATTTGTTGACGATTTCTACCTGATCCAGGCCAGCCAGGCCGATTTTTCGACCTATGATGTCGAGAGGGTCGAGGTTCTTCGCGGGCCACAGGGCACGATCTTTGGCCGAAATGCCACCGGCGGGGCGGTCCAGTCGATTACCGCCAAACCGCAAGGTGAATTTGCCGGCTCGGTCGAAGTTGGCATTGGAAATCTGGGGAACCAGACGCTTCAGGGCATGATCAACGTTCCGATTTCGGAATTCGCTCAGGTCCGGTTTTCCGGACTGATCGACCGCCACGACCATTATGTTGAGAATATATTTCCGGGCACTTCTGATCAGCTGAACCAGAAATTTGCAGCCGGACGCGCACAACTTCGGCTGACGCCGACCGACGATTTCGAAATGGTGACGAAATATGAATTCGGTAAGGTGAAGGGCAACCTGTCGTCAGACCAAGGTGTCGCTTTTGTGGGTACCGCCGATGGCGATGTGCTCCAGATTCCCCAGACTGGTTCGGGATACAATCCGGTGACCGATGGCGTGGACGGCCCTGACCGGACCAATGCCGACAGTTTCGGATATGGCCGGAACAAGATCCAGCATGTCCTCAATACCATAAAGTGGGATTTCGGAAGCTTCAACGTTACGTCGATCACCGGGTTTCTGAAACAGAAATTCGACATCATCGAAGATTGCGATGGAACGCCCAATCCAACCTGCGCCTTTTGGCCCGATGTTAAATCGAAACACTGGTCGCAGGAAATCAGGCTGAACGGCGAGTCCGGGCGCTTGAACTGGACCTTGGGCGGATATTATCTTGGCCAGCGCGCGTCGAACCATATGGTGCTGCCGATCTTCCTGACTGTGGGGACGCCACCAGCACCGCCGACAGGGTTTGTTATCGACGTAAATTGGGATCTCGACGTTCGCTCATTTGCCGCATTCGGTCAGCTTGAATACGAACTGTCGGACACGGTTACGGTCATCGGCGGGCTTCGCGTCAACAACGATCGCAAGCATTTTGAACAAGTGCGCGATTTCGTAACGATCGAATATCCTGCCGGAACGACCACTTGGTCCAACCGCGAATTGTTGAGATATTTCCAAGGGGAAACAGCGCGGGTGAATCAGCACACATTCACCGATGCGGTGGCTGGCGACCTCACGACGCAGGACGACACCAATTTCAGCGGAACGCTTCAGCTGAACTATAAGCCCAACAGCGACCTTCTGGTTTATGGATCGTTGCGGCGCGGGTTGAAGGCGGCTGGTTTCAACAATGGTCTGGTGGACGTCCAGCAAGCGCAGATCGATTTACTGCCTTATGGTCAGGAAGTGCTGCACGCGGCCGAAATCGGCTGGAAATGGGACTTTTTGCAGGATCGGCTGGGCCGGGTTAACGGCGCGTTCTTCTATTATGACTACAGCGGTTTCCAGGCAACCTCCTATGTCGGCATCGGCAATCTGATCTCGAACAACGACGCCACGGTAAGCGGTGGCGAAATCGAGCTTATGATCGAACCGATGGATGGCCTGACACTGTCACTTGGTGCCGGTTTCCTGTTTGACAAGAAGGTCAAGGACGTGACGCGGGTCAGCTTCACGGATCCGACGCTGACCTTCACGGCGGACCGGGAGCTTGGCGAAGCCCCTGACCTCAGCCTCAACGGATCGTTGCGATATGAGTGGCGTTCGGGCGATGCCGAATGGGGTGTGTTCGTGGACGGAAGCTACACCGGCGATCGTTTCAGCGATGTGCTGAACCAGACCGATCTCGTTCTGCCGGGCCATGCTACCTTCAATATGGGTAGTTCATACAAACATGATTCCGGGGCATCTGTTCGACTGCACATGCGTAACGTGTTCAACAAACGCGTGCAGACAAATATCATTGCTGCGCCCGGGCTCGATAACCTTGGCCATTTCAACTATAATGAACCCAGAATCTACAGCATTACAGTTGGATACAAGTTCTAGCAATGTCGTTTTTTCGGCAGGGGCCGGGCTTCAAGGACCTGGCCTCTGTCGAAAATTTCAACGGCGACTGCTGTGACTTTGTAATGTTGTGACGAAAGGTTCGCATTGTGAAATTTAGTCAATTCTTCCTGATCCCGGTAATGATAGCTGCGCTTGCATTTACAATCCAGCTTGTCGACCAGTCGCTTGCCGGCCTCATGCCTGTTCCGGCGAACAAGGGGTTCGGCTGGATTGGCTTTATTTGCTGGTCTTTATACTTCCTAGCGGGGGGTGATTTGGCGGGTGGACGCAAGGTCCTGTATGCTTGCGTCCTGGGCATTGTTGCGTCGATCGCCATTATGGAAATCAGTGGAGCGCTCGGGTCGCATTTGAACGCGTTTGCTACTCCATTGGCGATTTTTGCCATAGTCATTCCCTGCCTTTGTCTGGAGCGATTGCCGCCCTTTGATTTCATCCCGGGCATTTTTGTCGGTGCGGGCATTTTTTTCGGGTTCATGAGTTATGTTCCCGGTGCAACCTACACGAATGCGGCGATTACTGAACTGGTATACGCCGTAATCGGGGTGTTCTATGGCTGGCTCTCCCTCGTTCTGCGGGGGAATTACACGGCAGCAATCGAGAAGAATGCTCAGTTCGCGGGCTGACTTTCAGAACATATTGGAGGAAATATTATGCAAAGCCAGACCGCCTCAGCGATCAAAAATATCCTGTGTTTCGGGGATTCTCTTACCTGGGGATGGGACCCGACCGCGCAAGGTGTTCCCGTTGAGCGTTATCCCTATGCGGAACGCTGGACCGGTGCCATGGGCGCTGCTTTGGGTGACGGCTTTCATGTTATCGAGGAAGGGTTGAACGGTCGCACGACAGATCGTGACGACCCCATCGATCCCCGCTTGAATGGTTCGACGTATCTGCCGTCGGCTTTGGCCAGCCATCTTCCGCTGGATCTGGTCATCGTCATGCTGGGTACAAATGACACAAAGCCATATTTGAACCGGTCGGCGTTTGATATCGCGACGGGCATGGCGGTTCTTCTGGGGCAAATTGCCGGGTCCGCAGGCGGCATCGGAACGGTATATCCTGCTCCGCAGACGTTGCTGATCGCGCCGCCGCCGCTGGCCGCCATTCCCAATCCATGGTTCGATGAACTATTCAAGGGCGGTGTTGAAAAATCCACCGAACTGGCGCGTCATTACCAGGCTCTTGCCGCATTTTACGGGGCCGAATTCCTGAATGCCGGTGACTATATTACGACCGATGGCGTCGATGGCATCCATCTGACGGCCAAGGCCAACGTCACACTCGGCAAAGCAGTGGCCGCGAAGGTGAAAACGATATTATAGCGTTCGCGATCAAGCCTTGGGTGTCAACACCGATGGCTTGAATTGTTC
Source organism: Sphingomonadales bacterium (assembly GCA_031421975.1). GTDB lineage: Bacteria > Pseudomonadota > Alphaproteobacteria > Sphingomonadales > Sphingomonadaceae > Sphingorhabdus_B. The sequence continues at coordinate 9,120 of JANOPT010000168.1, forward strand.
TGGCGAGTGAGAATTAACGGCAATCGTGATTGCGCCGGTCTTTCCGACGGTGCGGTCATGGTCGGGCACGGCTGTGCATTTTTCATGCATATCGCGCCACCGCCGTTCCGGATTGGATAGAAGATAAGGGCTTTTCGATGAACGGTTTTTTCAATGATCAGGCGGAAATCGTAACCCAGTCGATTCTGGGGTTCGTGTCCGGAAACGC
>JANOPT010000169.1:0-13114 GCA_031421975.1 Sphingomonadales bacterium
TCCAGCTCATAATCCGGCAGCGAATGAAACGCATCGCGCAATGCCTGGCTCCAGCCGTCGGAAATGCTTTCGAAATAAGGATCGTCGGCGGTAATGCGCCTTTCGTGGAAGGGCGCGAATTCGTCGTTCCTGTAAAGCATCAGGTCGAGCGGCAGGCCGACCGACAGATTGGCCTTCAGCGTCGAATCGAACGACACCATCAGCAATTTTGTGATGTCGGCAAAAGACATATGCGATTCAAAACCGCGCACCAATATCGGGCGGCCATATTTGGTTTCGCCAATCTGGAAGAAAGGCGTTTCGGGGCTAGCTTCGATGAAATTGCCCTCAGGGTAGATGAGGTAAAGCCGCGGTTCCATGCCCTTGATCTGGCCGCCTAATATAACGCTCGCTTTGAAATTGGGGGCATTCGGCGTTGCCGCCTCGTCGCCTGTCAATGCGCGCGCGACGATGGTGTCGCGCAAGGTTTGCCCGACAATATTCGCTACCTGAAACATCGTCGGCGCGGCAAGGATCGAAGGCTTGCGCTCATCGGGCGCTTTGGTGCGTTCTTCCAACTGACTGACGAGCGCCTGCGTCGTGGCAAGATTGCCTGCGGTCATGATGCTGATGAACCGTTCACCCGGCACTTCCCAGTGGAACATCTTGCGGAAGGTTGAGATATTGTCGACGCCGGAGTTCGTGCGCGTATCGGACATGAACGCCATGCCCTTATCCAACAACATTCCTACGCAATATGTCATGTGAAACTACCGGCCCCCGCCCCGTTTATGAATCGCTATTGTTCGACGCGCAAGGATACAATCATGCTTTTGTCTCTTGCGCCGAATGACATCCCCGATACTGGCGCGGCGTCGCGATAATCGAAACCGGTGGCGACGCGGACATAGCGGCCATCGGGGCTGATGCCATTCGAGATATCGAACCCGACCCAACCGACATATTCAAGGTGCGCCTCTGCCCAGGCATGGCTCGCGGTCTGTTCGATCTGGCCATCCATCATCAGATAGCCCGATACGTAGCGCGCGGGCACGCCCATCGCGCGACATGCCGAAACGAAGATATGGGCATGGTCCTGACACACGCCCGCTCCCGCTGCGATGGCCTGTTCGGCGTTGGTGCCGACGCCGGTTTCGCCGGTTCGGTATTCGACCGATCCCAGGATATGTGCCGACAATTCGTGCAGCATCGCGACCTTGTCTTCGACAGTGCGATCGACCCCTGCCAGCAGCTTCTGGATCCCGCGTCCAGCTGTGGTCAGCCGTGTAGGGCGGCAATATGCCCATAGTGGCACATGACTTCGGTGGCGGCCCAAAATCCCGTGATTGTCCGCAGTTTCCACTTGCCCGCTACAACTTATCGTAATCGCCGTGCGGCCTTCCTCGATAGAAATCAACGTTACATGATTGTTGTGGGGGTCATCATGCTCGGCCTCGATTTTTCCGCCGTCGATCACCAGCTGCCAGTCGCGAATTGCCTGCCCCGCACCATCTTTGGGCCGCAGTTTCAGCCGTTGCAAGGCATAGCGCACTGGCTTGTCGAACTGATATTCGGTGGTGTGATGGATCGATAAAAGCATCAGTTATGGAACCTGTATTCGCGTTCGACCATCGCCGCAAGATTGCGGTTTTGCGCCAGGAACTCAATCAGGAATTCGTGCAAACCATCCTCCAGAATGGATTCGGCGGTCAGCGATGCAAAGCCTGCATAAATGCGTTCGGCTTCGGTAAGGCTCGCCGATTGCACGCCATAAGACATGGCAATATGGCGGAGGTTATCGGTCAGCTTGCCATAGCAAAAGGACAAGCTGCGTGGGAACCGGCGGTCGAGAATGAGGAATTCCGCGATGCCCAGTGCGCTTGCCCGGCCGGGATACAGCCAACGGTAGGCACTGTAGGCCGATGTCGATCGCAGGATAGTCTCCCACTGGATGTTGTCGAGCGATGAACCCACGAACGATACCGAGGGCAACAGCACATAATATTTGACGTCGATCTGCCGCGCCATGCTGTCGGCGCGTTCGATGAAATTACCCACCCTGCTAAAATTATAGCCGTCGTTACGCAGCATCGTGTTTTCAAGCGCGCCGCGCACTTGCGCGGTCTGGCGTTCGATCAGGTCGATGGTCGCCGGCAACTCGGCCTCGCGCACTTGCCGTTTCAACGCGTCATTGACGCAGATCCAGCATTCGTTGACCGCTTCCCACAATTCGCGGGTAATCGCGGTTCGGGTCGTGCGCGCGTTCTGACGCGCACTGTCAATCAAGTTGCGTAAATTTCCGGGGTTGGTCTTGTCGCGCAACAGATAATCGACGACCTGTGCGGCGTTATAATCTTCATGGGTGGCCCGGTACGCTGCGTCCATGCCAAGCGCCGAGAGGATCGAGCGCCACTCATCCTGCCGTCCGCTATTACGGGTCAGCGTAAAGCGGTGGCCAGTTTCAATGAGCCGTGCAATGTTTTCCGCGCGCTCGAGATAGCGAAACAGCCAGAATATCCCCGAAGCGGTCTTGCCTAGCATGGGGCCACCACCGTTTCAGCAAAATGCCCCGACACGAACGGATAAAGGTAATGCCGGCCTGCGAAATCAAGGGCGTTCGCCTCAATCATCCTCGATCACCCAGCTGTCCTTGGTGCCGCCGCCCTGGCTGGAATTGACGACCAGCGAGCCTTTACGCAGCGCGACGCGAGTCAGCCCGCCCGGCGTGATGTCGATTTTGTCGGGCGATACCAACACAAAGGGCCGCAAATCGACATGGCGGGGTGCAAGGCCGCTGTTCGCAAAAATCGGGATGGTGGACAATGCCAGCGTCGGCTGTGCGATATAGTTGGACGGCTTTGCCAACAGCTTTGCCCGGAATTCGGCTAGCTCACGTCGGCTCGCGGCTGGTCCGATCAGCATTCCGTATCCGCCCGATCCGTGCACTTCCTTGACGACGAGTTCGGAAAGATGGTCGAGGACATAAGCCAATGAATCCCGTTCCGAACAGCGCCATGTATCGACATTTTTAAGGATCGGTTTTTCGCCGGTATAGAATTCGACGATGTCGGGCATGTAGCTGTAAATTGCCTTGTCATCCGCGATTCCGGTGCCCGGTGCATTGGCAATCGTCACTCGGCCCGCCCGGTATAAATCGAAGATGCCAGGAATGCCCAACACAGAGTCCGGCTTAAAGATCAGCGGGTCGAGATAATCGTCGTCGAGCCGCCGATACAGCACGTCGATTGGCTGATATCCCCGCGTGGTTCGCATTGCGACGCGGCCATCGACAATGCGAATGTCATGGCCCTCGACGAGCTCCGCGCCCATCTGGTCGGCCAGAAACGCATGTTCGAAATAGGCGCTGTTGTGAATGCCGGGGGTCAGCACCGCGACGACCGGGTCGCCCTTACATGCGGGCGGCGCGACGCGGCTAAGTGAAGCGCGTAAATTCTTGGGGTAATCGCTGACGTTACGGACACGGATGTTGCTGAACAGTTCGGGAAACATGTTCATCATCGTTTCGCGGTTTTCGAGCATGTACGACACACCGGAAGGCGTTCGGGCGTTATCCTCAAGGACGACAAATTCATCGGGACCGGTGCGAACCAGATCGATGCCGACGATATGCGTATAAACCCCGCCGGGCGGCGTAAAGCCGATCATCTGGGCAACGAAGGCTTCGTTTTTTTCGAGCAATTCCACCGGCAACCGGCCGGCCCGAACGATTTCCTGCCGGTGATAAATGTCGCGCAGAAACGCATTGATGGCGCGAACCCGCTGTTCGATGCCGCGCGATAATTTGGTCCATTCGCGTGCGGTAACGATGCGCGGAATGATGTCGAACGGAATTAGCCGTTCCTCCGCGTCCTCATCGCCATAGACAGCAAAGGTAATCCCGGTACGGCGGAAAAATTCCTCGGCATCGCGCGCCTTCTGTTTAAGATGTGTGCTGTCCTGTTCTGCAAACCATTTATGGTAAGCGGCGTAAGCGGCGCGCGGCGTTCCGTCTTCATGGCGCATTTCGTCGAAACAGGGCGGTTTTGATGCCATTGCGTTATTGTCTGCACAAAAAGGGTGCAGAGAACAAGCGACTTCGCACCTGCACAATTTTTATGCAGCGTATCGGTCAGAAATCGATCGCTATGCCCTTCAATTCCCAATCACCATAGCGCACCGGATCGGGGCGATCAGGGTCTGGCTCGGGTTCGCGACCAACGTCTTTTGGCTCCGGCACCGGCGGGCTTTTGGATAGATAAGGTGGTGCTTTGACGTGGGGTGGGCGTTGTCCCATGATGGGCTCCTTCAGGTTGCCATCAAGATTGGCGTTCCAACGACGTTTTGCAAGCCGTTATCGGCGTTGTGCTAATGCATTCGTCCGCCTAGTGACCTGTTTCATGAACGACGAAATTTCTGGCCTTCCCACACGGCGCGCGGCTTTGCGTCTGCTCGACACGGTCATGCGGATGGGCACGCCGATGGATCAGGCAACCGCCAATGCGACAAAGGGACTGTCGCCGCCAGACCGTGCTCTGGCGATCGCCATTGCACAGGAAACATTGCGCTGGTCAGTTGATCTCGATGCCCTGATTGACAGTAAGACGAAGCAGCCATTGCCCGACGATGCCAAAGCGCGAATGGTGTTGCGGCTCGCGCTGGCGCAGATATTGCGGCTCGGCACGCCAGCCCATGCGGCGATTGCGACTGCGTTGCCGTTGCTCGATGGCGGGCCGAAACGTCTGGTGCATGGCGTGCTGGGGACGCTGCTACGCGCTGATGCCAGCCTTCCCGAATTACCGTCATTGCCCGATTCAGTGATGATGCGGTGGCACCCGGTCTGGGGTGACGGCATGATCGCAGGTGCACGGCGCGCGCTGGCCGAACCGCCACCGCTCGATCTGGCGTTGCGTGACCCGGCATCGACGGATGACTGGGCACAGCGGCTTGGCGGGACCAGCCTGATGCCCGGCCATATCCGTTTGCCAAGGGGCACTGCGGTCGACGAACTCGAAGGCTATGACGACGGCGCGTGGTGGGTGCAGGATCTTGCCGCCAGCCTGCCCGTGCGGTTGTGCCGCGATGGCACTGGCAAGCGTGCGCTTGATCTGTGCGCGGCACCCGGCGGCAAAACGATGCAGCTATCGGCGGCGGGTTTCACCGTGACCGCGCTCGACAATAGTGCGCGGCGGATGGAAAGGCTGATGGCCAATCTGGAACGCACGCGGCTGAATGCCGAGCGAGTCAATGCCGATGTCATGGACTGGCAACCGAAGCTGCAATATGACGCGGTGCTGCTCGACGCGCCGTGTAGCGCTACTGGAACCATGCGCCGACACCCCGATGTGCTGCAGCGCATCGATATCAAGCAGATCAACAATCTTGCCGCAATCCAGAGCGCAATGCTCGACCGCGTGGTCGAATGGGTGAAGCCCGGCGGCACTTTGGTCTTTGCGACCTGCTCGCTTGAACCGCATGAGGGTGAAGCACAGGCTGAAGCGTTTCTGGCCAAGCATCGGGGTTATGCAACGCAAGCCGCTACTGCCGATGAATTGCCGGAAGGGGTGCAGGCAAACACCCAGGGCCATATCCGCACCATGCCGCCGATGCTTGCCGAGCAAGGCGGTCTCGACGGATTTTTCGTGGCGCGTTTTGTGCGGAATATCTGATTGCAAAACTCCGTCGCCCCAGCGAAGGCTGATGTCTATCTGGCGTTTCGGGTTAGGCGGACAGACGCGATGGACCCCATCCTTCGCTGGGGCGACGAAAGATAATGATAAAAACTGCACCCTCATTAACCACCCGACGCTTGTCCATCGAACCGATGGCGCTCGAACATTGGGAGGCCTATGCCGCCGCCTGGGCCGACCCACGCATGACCGAATTTATCGGTGGCGAGCCGCGTGGCCGCAATGTCAGCTGGGGCAAGTTTCTGGCTGGTACCGGGCTATGGCCATTGTTGGGCTATGGCTATTGGTCGTTTATCGAGCGCGATAGCGGGGCCTTTGTGGGCAATGGCGGCTTGGCGCAATTCGAACGTGGCATTCCCGATCTTGACGGTTATCCCGAAGCTGGCTGGGCATTTGTCCCCGCCGCCTGGGGCAAGGGCTATGCGACCGAAGCGATGGCCGCAATACTGACATGGGCGGACGCTGCCCAGTTGGGCGAAATCCGGTGCATCATCGATCCCGGCAACGCCGTGTCGCACAATGTCGCGGCCAAGCTGGGCTTTGCAAAATTTGCCGAGTCAGCCGACGTCATCGGCGATGTGATCATTTATCGCCGTAAGTCGCACGAACCCTTGCGATAAGCTGTGCATAACGCCGCCCGCTGGCTTGCTCCTGCGGTGACGGACCGCTAAGCGGGTTCCATGTCCAGCGCCATCCGCATCGCGCCCTCCATACTGTCTGCCGATTTCGCACGGCTGGGTGAAGAAGTGCGCGCGATTGACGAAGCCGGGTGCGACTGGATCCATGTCGATGTGATGGACGGGCATTTCGTGCCCAATATCACGATTGGCCCTGCGGTGGTAAAGGCGCTCCGCCCCCACAGTGCAAAGACCTTCGACGTCCATTTGATGATTTCGCCGGTCGATCAATATGTGAAAGAATTCGCTGATGCGGGCGCGGATATCATTTCATTCCACCCCGAAGCAGGGCCGCATCCGCATCGCACCGTGCAACTCATCAAGTCGCTGGGAAAGATGGCAGGCATCGTGCTTAACCCGGCAACGCCTGCGAAGATGCTCGATTATATGATCGAGGATATCGACTTGGTCCTGGTGATGAGCGTCAACCCCGGTTTTGGCGGGCAAAGTTTTATTTCAAGCCAGCTTCGCAAGATCGAAGCCATCCGCAAGATGATCGAAAAGACCGGTCGCGACATCAGGCTTGAGGTAGACGGCGGCATCACCGTCGAAACCGCGCCGCTCGCGATTTCGGCAGGCGCGGACACGCTGGTTGCGGGAACTGCAACGTTCAGGGGCGGCCCACAGGCTTATGCCGCCAACATCCAGGCCTTGAGGGGTGGATGACCGCTCGCGATGAAGGCGTCAGTGAACAGCGGCAGGCGGCACTGATCGTCAGGCCCAAGGGTGCGGGCCAGACCCTTCTCGAACGACTATCTCTGGAATTTTACAAATTAACATGGCGGACTCCGCTTCACAGCGGCCGACTGAAGGGCAAGGTGCCGTTACGCTTGCTTGCCGTGCCCGCCGACCCGCTAAAAGCCAGCGTCGCCCGCGGCCAATCGCTGCGCTTGGGCAAATTTCATATTCAGGGATTCGAACACAGTTTTGAAGGTCTCGACTATCAGAAATTGACGTTACCGCCGGCACTGACCGATTATATTCACCGCTTCGACTGGCTGCGCGATCTTGCGGCCGCCACCAATCGAGGCGAAGGCGCCCCTGTCGCCGCGCAAATTGCCAATGACTGGCTGATCGCGAATGGGTTGAAAACGCGGGAGCCCGCCTGGCGGGTCGACAACACGGCGTGGCGGCTGCTCAATATGGCGGCCGGTTCGCCATTTCTGTTGACGAGTACCGACCCTGTCTACCGTTCGCGCGTCATCAATCATCTGGCGCGTGCGGCCCGGCATCTGGACCAGTCGGCACCCCGCGCGCAAAGCCATTTTGCCAAAAGCGTTGGCTGGGCTGGCGTCGTCGCCGCGTCATTACTGCTGCCCGAAGGCAAGGCGCGCAGGGCGGTCGGAGAAAGCGGGCTACAGCAGGCGCTGACCGCAACGATCTTCCCCGACGGTGGTGTCGTATCGCGTTCACCGATCCAGTTGATGGAGTTGATCGGGCTGCTGAGCCTTTTGAAGCAATGCTATAATGCGCGCGACGAAGCGGTACCCGCTTTTCTTGGCGGGGCGCTTGGTCGCGCCGTACCTGCACTATTGGGTCTGACCCATGCCGACGGCGGACTTGGCGCATGGCAGGGGTCGGCGCATCTTGGTGCAGAACGGATCGAGGCGCTCGTTGCCGCCAGCGAAGTCCGCGCGCGCCCCCACCGTCAGGCGCTCGACTGGGGGTATCAGCGGGTTTCGGCGGGCAAGTCTGTCCTGCTGCTCGATGCTGGACCACCGCCATTGGCGAGGCAGTCGGCATCGGGCTGCGCGTCGACGCTGGCGTTCGAACTATCGCATGGCAGCCAGCGCATAATTGTCAATTGCGGCGGTGCGGCGTTGATCGGCGCCAGCATTCCGGCGGCGCTGGGACGCGCCCTGCGGACGACGGCAGCGCATTCTACTTTGTGCATAAACGACACCAACTCCACAGCGATTCTGCAAGGAGGGCAATTGGGCAGAGGCGTTGCCGAGGTTGGGCTGGAGCGCCGCGATATCGATTCTGCGACGCGGATCGAGGCAAGCCATGACGGTTATGTCCGTGGCTTCGGCTATAACCATTCGCGCCTGCTGATTTTGCGTTCCGACGGCATGGAACTGCGCGGCGAAGATACCCTTTTGCCGCAAGGCAAGCCCAGGCACGGCACCCCGGTGCACGTGCGTTTTCATTTGGGGGCGGATGTTGAAATCACCCCTACCGATAACAAGCAGACCGCCTTGCTCCGCATGGCCGATGGTAGCAGTTGGGCCTTTGCTGGTGCTGGCGGAACGCTTTCGATCGATGACAGCCTGTGGGTGGATGAAGAAGGCCGCCCGCATCCGACACGCCAGCTTGTGATTACCGCCGACACTGGTAAAGGCGGCCTCACCATCGGCTGGCAGCTTCGCCATTTAGGATAAAAACATGCACGACGTCGTCATCAAACGGGCCCTTTTGTCGGTCTCTGACAAGGCTGGCCTGGTCGAGCTGGGCCATGCCCTGGCGGCGCGGCATGTCGAATTGGTGTCGACGGGCGGGACCGCGAAAACTCTGCGTGATGCCGGCTTGCAGGTGAAAGACATCAGCGAACTCACCGGCTTTCCCGAAATGATGGATGGCCGGGTGAAGACGTTGCATCCAACTGTTCATGGCGGCTTGCTTGCGGTGCGCGATAATGCCGAGCATGTCGCCGCAATGAAGGAACATGCGATTGGGGCAATCGACCTTGTGATCGTCAATCTCTATCCTTTCGCGCAGACGGTCGCCAAAGGTGCAAGCCGCGACGAGATTATCGAGAATATCGACATCGGCGGCCCGTCGATGGTCCGCAGCGCGGCGAAAAATCACGCATTTGTAACCATCGTTACTGACCCGGCCGATTATGACAACCTCATCGCCGAGTTGGAGGAAAGCAACGGCAAGACTTCTTACGACTTCCGCCGCAAATGCGCGGCAAAGGCCTATTCGGCGACGGCTGCTTATGATGGCATGATTAGCCAGTGGTTCGCTTTTGCCGATCAGCAGCAGCTGTTTCCGGACATGCTGGCGGTTAATGGCAACAGAGTTGACGAACTGCGCTACGGCGAAAACCCGCACCAGCGTGCCGCGCTCTATGTGCCGATCGGTCCGTACGGGTCGGGAATCGCGCAGGCCGAACAGGTTCAGGGCAAAGAACTGTCGTACAATAATTATAACGACGCCGATGCCGCGCTAGAGCTGGTCAGCGAATTTCGCGATGGACCGCCAACCGTGGTGATCGTCAAGCACGCCAACCCATGCGGCGTGGCCACCGGCGCGACGCTGATCGACGCCTATCGCGCTGCGCTCGAATGCGACAGCGTATCGGCATTTGGCGGCATCGTGGCAGTGAACCGGCCACTGGACGGCGCAACGGCAGAGGCGATTACCGAAATTTTTACTGAGGTTGTAGCGGCGCCGTCGGCCGATGACGCAGCAAGAGCGGTGTTCGCAAAGAAAAAGAATCTGCGGCTGTTGCTGACAGGTGACTTACCCGATCCGAAGCGCGACGGATTGGCAATCAAGCCGATTACCGGCGGGCTTCTCGTTCAATCGCGCGATAACGGCCACGTTGCCGATCATGAATTCAAGGTGGTGACAAAGCGTGCGCCAACCACACAGGAACTTGCCGACTGTCGCTTTGCCTGGACGGTCGCCAAACATGTTAAGTCGAATGCCATAGTCTATGCCAAAGACGGCGCGACAGCAGGCATCGGCGCTGGCCAGATGAACCGGCGCGACAGTGCCCGGATTGCGGCGATCAAAGCCAAAGAGGCGGCTGAAACCTATGGCTGGGACGCGCCGCGCACTCATGGTTCAGCCGTTGCCTCCGACGCCTTTTTCCCTTTTGCCGACGGCTTGCTGGCGGCTGCCGAAGCAGGCGCGACCGCCGTCATTCAACCGGGCGGTTCGATGCGTGACGATGAGGTAATTGCCGCCGCCGATGAAGCTGGTCTCGCCATGGTCTTCACCGGGATGCGGCATTTCAGGCACTGATTGTCTGCAGTCAGAGCAGTTTACCAGCCGTGGTGATTCTCGAAATGCGTGGTGTTGTTTTGCGTAACGTCTTCGCCGTTCCACTCTTCCATCTGAGCATCGTCGACATATTCATCGACATATTTCATGCGCCGCTCGTCGGCGCGTTCAACTTCGTTCCCGACAGCGGTAGCCGCACTATTAACGGCGACCACGGTGCCCGCGCCGATCATCATACACGAGCCCAGACCAAGCAGGAACAGGCACCCGATCCCGATAAAAATACCCTTTAACAATTCCATCGAAGCCCCCTGCGGAAAGAGCTATATGATTATCGCCGTCGGGTAAATTAACGGTAAACGCTTCAGTTAAACGAATTTTCGCAGTCACCCAGCCCGCTTGACTGGGCCCCTGAAATTACCATTACCGCCCTTTTTGGGGCCATAATTACGAGCAGGTGCGCCGGGGTCGCTGCGGTTTTCGCTGCGGGCTGCAAAGGCGCGGTCGGCGGTAGGACGACGGTCGCCGCTGCCCGCGTTGTCGTTGCGTGGACGTGCATCACCACCACCATCGCGCGGGCCGACCGCTGGCGACCAGCCGCCTTGCGGGGCGTGGGTGCGCTGACGAGTTTCGCCGTTGCGACCGGTGCCGCCATTGTTCCCGCCGAGCTTTTTGCCTGCGTAATTGGTGCGTCCGCCACCGGGATGACCGCCACCGCGACCACCGCGCGCGCCTTCGGGCTTTTTATCGGCAGCTGGCGGGGGAAGTGCTGCGACTGCTGCGCGGAAACCTTCGGGCAGGCCAAGCGTCATAGCACGCACGCCGGTCAGGCGTTCGATATCCTTCATATAGCCGCGCTCGTCGCCAGCAACGAAGCTCATCGCGACGCCTTCACGGCCCGCACGTGCGGTGCGGCCGATGCGGTGCACATATTGTTCGGGCACATTGGGCAGTTCGAAATTGAACACATGGCTTACGCCGGGGACGTCGATGCCGCGCGCGGCGATGTCGGTGGCGACGAGGATCTTGATCTTGCCGTCACGAAAAGCCTGCAACGCAGCGGTACGCTGGCCTTGGCTCTTGTTGCCGTGGATCGCAGCGGACTGGATGCCAGCGCCTGCAAGCCCGCGAACGACGCGGTCGGCGCCATGCTTGGTGCGGGTGAAGACCAATGCACGGTCAATCTCTTCGCTTTGCAGCTTGAGCGTCAGCAAGGTTTGCTTTTCGCGCTGTTCGACAAAGGTGACGAACTGCTCGACACGCTCTGCGGTGGTGGCCGCCGGAGCAACTGATACGCGGACAGGGTTATTCAGGAAACGGTTGCCAAGCTCGGCAATCGCCTTTGGCATCGTTGCCGAGAAGAACAGCGTCTGACGCTGTTTGGGCAGCAACTGGTCGATACGCTTCAAGGCGTGGATGAAACCCAGATCCATCATCTGGTCGGCTTCATCGAGGACGAAGATTTCGACATCCTTCAGCGTTACCGCCCGCTGTTCGATCAAGTCGATCAAACGGCCCGGCGTGGCGACGAGAATGTCGACACCGGCTGCAAGGCGCTTTTTCTGGCTGAAAATCGGCATCCCGCCGAAAACGCAATCGACTTTCAGGCCAAGGAATTTGCCATAGGTGCGGAAGCTGTCGGCGATTTGCGCGGCAAGTTCGCGCGTTGGCGAAAGCACCAGCATCCGGCAGCTATATTGCTGGCGCGCTTTGGGCTTGGTCGCGAAATGATGGAGCGAAGGGAGCGCGAACGCAGCGGTTTTGCCGGTGCCGGTCTGCGCGATTCCGCACAGGTCACGACCTTGCAGCAAGGCAGGAATCGCCTGCTGCTGGATTGGGGTAGGGGTATCGTAGCCTGCGGCTTCAAGCGCCTTCAGGATAGGTTGGGCAAGGCCCAGGTCTTGGAAAAAAGACATGAATTTTCTTTCAAATAATCGTCGTGGCCCATGGCGCGCATCCTTCAAACAGGATCGCACAGGCACAACAGCAGGCGTTCGGGAGCAGCACATGCCGACCCGTTGGAAACAACCCTGCGTGATATGGGAAGCCTCTAAGCTTACGCATCTTGTTCGATTGGCGAGGCCGCCAGTTGCGGCCCTCACGCTGCCAATACTGCGGCGGTCTTGCCCGCTCGCCTCATGCGCTTGGAGGCCATATGGCCGTAAAGTACCGGAAAAGCAAGTTGTTTGTGCGATGCAGCAATTATCTTGCGCGCGAACTAAATTCGCAAGGTCTTGTTAACCATCCATTAGGGCATTTCGTTCACAGATTTCTCCAAGGACCAATTCCGGGGGAAATCATGAGCGTTCAGGGCCAAAATTCGGTTGATGTGGCGATTATCGGCGCGGGGCCAGCGGGGCTTACGGCTGCCTATTTGCTGACAAAAAAGGGCTATAGCGTGACCGTGATCGAAAAAGACGAACGCTATGTCGGCGGCATCAGCCGCACCGTGGAAGTCGACGGCTATCGTTTCGACATCGGGGGGCATCGCTTTTTTTCGAAATCCAAGGAAGTCGTCGATTTGTGGAACGAGATCCTACCCGATGATTTCATTCAGCGTCCGCGGATGAGCCGCATCTATTATGAAGGCAAATTCTACAGCTATCCGCTGCGCGCGTTCGAGGCCTTATTCAACCTCGGCATCATTCGTTCAACTTTGTGCATGGCAAGCTATGCCAAGGCGAAGATCTTCCCGAACAAAAATGTTCGCAGTTTCCAGGACTGGACCGTCAACCAGTTCGGCCACAAATTATTCTCGATCTTCTTCAAAACCTACACCGAAAAGGTTTGGGGTATGCCCTGCGACGAAATGTCGGC
>JANOPT010000170.1:0-6419 GCA_031421975.1 Sphingomonadales bacterium
GCCAAAGAGGCTGTTTGTATCAAAATAACTGACATCATTGTCAGTATCTATCGCCAAACTCCTTCTTGGCAACTGTTTTTACAGGGCATTACTGATCGAGCCGCTTTATGGGCACAAACGCGGCAACTAGAACGAACCACAAAGCTACGAATATGTGAAACACATGCCAGGCAAAACCCGGATATGATGTCCGCAGCGGCGCACTAAACAAAGCAGCAGACACCAAAAATGCAAAGCTGCCTGCGGCCAAAAACTTGCGGTTCAGAGCGCCGCGATAGGCCAGAACCGCGCCACCAAGGATAAAGGTGCCAAACAACGGCGTGGTCAATGCTGGAACCATAAAAACCAGCAATGCCGCCGCCAGTCCCAATAAGGGCGGTAGCATTTGGCCCCGCATCAACATCACCCCAATAACGCAGCCAAGACCGAATATGGCACCAATGCGTGACAAAAATTCATGCAGAATTATGATCGAACCTGTCATCCCTGTCGCAATGCGGATGGCACCGATCAATCCAGCGACCGCTACCGATGCCAAGCCGATGGCGAACCACCGATTGACGGGCCACGCCTTGACAATGGCATAGCCACCGGCGGCCACAATCGCCGCTTCGCTCAATGCATAATGTGTTGGCAGGATGTCGCTCATCGAATTAGACCTAGTGGTTTTTCAGTAGATTAGCCACTTAATCATGTTCTGACCGTCAGAAAATCCTTGGGACTGCACCTATTTCCAATCGTGCGTTTTTTTGGTTCTTGGGCCATTGAAATTGTGGACAAGCCAAGTCGCTATTGCGAATGATTTGCATAAACTCTACGGCGCAGGTCGAAAGGGGTTTTAAGAATGATTCGCAATACGTCGCTAGCATTGGTTGCTGCCACAGCACTGGCCCAGTCAGGAATGGGTTTCGCCCAAACGCCGAATGACGAGAGCGCACAAGCGGCATCCGGTCAGGACATTGTGGTGACGGCAACGCGGTCTGGAACCGTGATCGAAGATTTGCCCATCTCGGTTTCGGTCGTTTCCCAGGAACAGGTTGAAAGCCAGATTCGCCAGAACCGCAATATCCTATCCGGCCTTGAGTTCATCGTTCCGGGCTTGAGCGTTCAGGATAGCGAGACACGCGGCAGTTGCAGCAGCGCAATTCGCGGCCGAGCCGCATCCTTCCAGATCAACGGTGTGCCGGTGAACGAAGATTTGCGTCCCGGTTCGTGCACCGGGCCGTTTGCCGTTTCACCCTTTGCAATCGAGCGCGTCGAGGTCGTTCGCGGCGGCACGGCGCTTTACGGCGCGGGCGCACCGGGCGGCATTATCAACCTTATTACGCGTCGCGCGACAGGCGACGCGCTGGAAATCGACGCAACCGCGCAAACCAGCTTCAACACTGACAGGGCGCGCGACACATTCACGACCGATCTGTATGCAGGGGTCGGACAGAAGGTCGGAAATTTCGATTATTATGTCGGTGCTGCCTATACCGATGGTGGACGGGTTCGCAGCGGCAGCGGCCTCCCGGTCTTTTCGGGTGCCTATGAGTCTGTGGACCTCATTACCGCGCTGGGGATGGAATTTGGAGGCGGTCAGGAACTACGTTTCACCGGCACCTTTCATAATGAAAACGTCGGTCGCCAGTTCTACCCGGATGGCACCGTCAACCCGGCCACGGGTCTTTCTAACATCGTCGAAGTTGCAGCGCACCCGCAGGTCGGTCAGGGCCGGGATCGCAACATGACGCTAGCGCTTAGCTATCGTCATCCTGACATTCTGTCGCATGACCTCAACGTCAGCCTGTTCTACCAAGACCAGTCGATCAAGCAGAGGGACAACTTCTTCAGCGCGGCAGACGGGGACGATTTCTTTTCCTCGAACCGGGTCAATGGCCGCCTCGGTTTGCGCTCGGCGCTGGTCCGCAGCTACGACATCGGTTCGGCCAAGCTCAAAACCAGTTACGGCTTCGACTTCACCCGCAACCATTTCCGGCGCTTTCTGGTCGATGCAGCCAATAATGAGGCACTAACGGGCTATATCACCCCGGCCATTTACCTCAACACTTACGCAGCCTTTGGTCAGGTTGAATTCGGCATCGGCGATTTGACTGTCACAGGCGGATTGCGCCAGGAATATTATCGCGGCGCGGTGCGTCAACTTGGCTTTGACCCCGCATTGCCGCGCGCCGCAACACCGGGTTCCTTCGACAAATCGAGCCTGTCGCTGTGGAACATTGGCGCGGTTTATGCTGTGACCGATTCGGTCCAGCTTTACGCAAGTTTCAGCCAGGGTGCTGAACTGACCGAGCTTGGCCGGGCCGCGCGCGGCGCTCTCAATCCGGGCTTGATTTCGCCCGAACCAGCACCGTCGGACCAGTATGAAGCAGGCGTTCGCGGCAAAGCGGGCAATGTCGACTTCGGGCTAGCCGTCTATCACTCGCGTTCTGAGTCCTCTTCCCAAGTGCGACCCGATCCAAGCTGTGCCGGTCAATCATTCTGCCCGCTTATCCCATTCCGTGCGCCCGAACGCTTCAAGGGCTTCGAGGCCAATGCAAGCTGGCGCGCATCCGATGCCTTCACTCTGTCCGGCGTGTTCACCCTGCAAAGGGGCCGTATCTTTAACGAAGATCTCGGTCAGTTCGTGGCTTACGGCACCGATGTTGCGGTGCCGGTCCGACTGACAGGGCGCGCGGAATGGAAGCCGATTGCTCCACTGTCTTTGGCGCTTCAGGCCACTTATTACGGTGCCTCGTCTTACTTCTCGCCAGCGGAGGAGGGTATCGGCTTTGTCGATACCGATGCTGTCACATTGGCTAGTGCCAGTATCTCCTACGATCTTGGTGCTGTGGAAATTTATGCCTCTGCCGACAATCTGTTCGACAAACGCTACGTCAGCGTTGCCAATCAGGTGCAGGGTCTGGGCGGGTTCAGCTTTGCCGAAGCCCCCGGACGGCGCGTGACCATCGGAATTTCCGGGCGGTTCTGACGCGCCGTGGCATCAGCAGCGCCATTCAATGGAGTAAAGCGCCGTAAGCCGGTGCCGCTCTCGTTCTGGCTGCATTCAATCTTCGGGTTGAAGCTGAGCCTGTTTCTGGGGTTCGTCTGCCTTACCGGCACCATTGCCACGGTCAGCCATGAGATCGAATGGCTCTATAAACCCGAACTCCGCGCAACGGCGGTTGTGTCAGGCGAGCCGGACTGGGGCCGGATGTGGGACGCTGCCCAACGCGCGCATCCCGGTGCAGTGCTGGGTGGAATTGGGTCGTTCGACCGGAGCGATGCGCCTTATTTCGTCAAGTCCGTTTCCGCGACCGATGCGCGAGGCGACGATTTCACGATTTATGTCGATCCGGGAACAGCGCGCGTTACCGGCCACGAATATGGCCGCAGCTTTCAGGATTTCATGCGCGCGCTGCATTACTATCTGTTCGCCCCCGGTGCGATCCCGATGTATATCGTCACCTCGCTTGGTTTCGTCCTCATCCTCTCGTTGGTGACGGGGCTGATTACCTACCGGAAATTCTGGCGCGGCTTTTTCCGGATGCCGCGCTGGCATCGCGACAGGCGGACGTGGTTCGGCGACCTGCACCGGCTGATCGGCCTGTGGTCGCTGTGGTTCGTTGCGGTTATCGGCCTCACATCGGTTTGGTATTTCGTCGAACATGCAGGGCTTGATCTCGAAACGCCTGAGCCTGTTGTCGCCGCGCCCGCGTCCATGCCGAAGATCACCGGGCAGCAGATCGATGATTGGGCCGAACTTGCAAGCGGACAAATGCCGGGTTTGGCAATTACCGCAATCTACCTCCCTTATGAGCCGGGTAACCCGGTGATCGTTCAAGGCCAGTGGCGAGCGTGGCTGGTGCGCGAGCGCACAAATGCCGTGTTCATAGACCCTGCGACAAGCCGCATTGTAGGGGAGCGGATCGCGCATGACATGGGCATCGACGAACGGCTCGTGCATACCGCAGACCCGCTGCATTTTGGCAACTTCGGCGGGCTGGCATCCAAATTGATTTGGGTAGTTTTCGGTTTGCTGCTGACAGCAATGGCTGGGAGCGGAGCCTATATCTATGCCGAGCGGACCAAATTGGCGGTCTCATCAGGTATCGGGTTCGGCATCCTCAATTATCTTGGTGCTTGGAAATGGCCGAGCGTGGTTGCGGTGACGGTCATCCCTATTGTCAGTTTCATCTATTGGTGACGAGGCAAGCGCAACGGCGCGCAGTTTGCGGGGGGAGCGGATGACCGGGCAGAGCATCAACGCGCCGATGAGCGAAAGGATATGGATATTTATGGGTATCTATTTGGATATGGGTGCAGGCGACCACAATGCAGAGATCGTTGATCGACTTTGCCAGACGGAATGGAGCCGATGGAATGGGTAATTTGTCGATGACCATTTGGGTTAGGGCTGCACGCATAGTTTGCCGTCTTCGAACAATCTGCCTCAACCGCATAAAAGCCCGCTGCGGTAGTGCAACTTGATGAATTAGAACCGAACAAAGTGGCACCCGATGCAACACCGATCACGCTCAATAAATGGCAAAATTCTTTCGTTTACGCAACGTTTTCAGGGCATCAAGGTGCCCCTGGAAGACCTTAAATTACGGGCGGGGGTGTGGGCGTCGTAGGTTCGAATCCTGTCGTCCTGACCAACTATAACTTACAAAAGCGCCCATGTTTTCGCCGCCACGCAGCCTATGCGGTCGCCCGCATTATTGTCTTTCCTACAACTAACCATATTGGTTATTTTGATTCGCGAAAGTGAGGTTTGCGATGTCGGAATACCAAATTGACCGGTTGATTGAAGAGGTGATTGAACGGGAGGGTGGCTATGTCGATCATCCAGCGGATCGAGGCGGCGCGACGCGGTGGGGGATTACCGAGGCGGTTGCAAGGCGGCAGGGTTATATGGATGACATGCGCCATCTGCCGCAATCCGATGCCGCCGCGATCTATCATCGACTTTACTGGATTGGGCCTGCGTTCGACAAAGTTGCCGAACTGGCACCGAAGCTGAGTTCAGAGCTGTTCGACACGGGCATAAATATGGGAACCGGCACCGCCACCGGCTTTCTTCAACGCGCGCTAAACGCGCTTAATCGCAATGGCCGCGACTATGGCGACCTGACGGTGGACCGCCGTATTGGCCCAGCGACGCTGCTCGCCCTGGACGCATTTTTTCGAAAAAGGGGTGCTGGCGGCGAACAAATACTGCTGAAAGCCGTAGAAGCCTTGCAGGGCGCACATTATGTGCGTCTCGCTGAAACCCGACCTTCGCAGGAGGCCTTTCTATATGGCTGGCTAGCGAACCGTATCGGATAATGCTGTCCGATAGCTATAACTTTACTGTGACCATTTTGATGTGAAGGAGAAGGAATATGTCCATTATCGAAGGCATTATCGGGCCGATCGCCAGCTTGATTGACAAGATCATCCCGGACCCGAAGGCGCGAGACGCGGCAAAGCTTGAGCTTATAAAATTGCAGGGCGGTCAGGATATGGAAATGCTGCGTATAGAATTATCGGCTATTCTGGCCGAAGCGCAATCGCTCGACCCTTGGACGAGCCGTGCGCGGCCAAGTTTTCTTTATGTCATGTACGCCATAATTTTGTGGGCAATACCCATGGGCCTTATTGCGGCGGTCAGGCCAGAGGCAGCGTCCGATATTGCAGGTGGAATGAACGCGTATCTTAGCGGCTTGCCCGAACCCCTTTATGCGTTGTTCGGTACCGGTTATCTTGGCTACACGGTCGCGCGCCAATGGGGCAAGGCACGCGGCGTAGATAGATAGGCGGATACAAAAATGGTTGCGTAGAACGTCATTCATCCGTTAGGCCTTACGTTCCCGCTAGGGGTCATGGGATCTAGGAGAACCAAAATGAAGAAATTAGTCGCAACCGTAGCCGCTCTGGCATTCACCGTATCGCTGGGCGCATGCGGCCAGGCAGGCGATCAGGCCGCTGAAGAAACGGCAGAAGCCGTAGACGCAACGGGTAATGCTGTCGAAGCCGGCGCTGAAAATGCGATGGAAACTGCTGAAGGCGCGGCAGACGCAACCGCCGCTGCAGCGGGCGATGCTGCCGACGCAACCGCCGATGCTGCCAAGGACGCCACCGAAGCAACCGGTGCTGCCGTCGAAGAAGCCGGCAAGGATATGAAAGAAGCTGCAAAATAATCTTGCAGGAAACTCTATCAGAGAAGCCCGCCCTGCATCGCAGCGGCGGGCTTTTTTTGTAACCCTAAGCAAAAATGGTGCGCCCGACGGGATTCGAACCCATGGCCCCCAGATTAGGAATCTGATGCTCTATCCTGCTGAGCTACGGGCGCGCCGTGATGGTCCATAGCTGCGTGCATTTACCCGGTCAATTTTTTGCCGAAGGGGGAATGACGGGGAATGGCAATGGGGCCACGCCTATGCCTTCTTCGA
>JANOPT010000171.1:0-18718 GCA_031421975.1 Sphingomonadales bacterium
TCGGCAAAGAAGCAGCGTGAACTGGGCCAGGCTATCAAGCGCGCCCGTCACATTGGTTTGCTTCCGTACATCGTGAAGTAGGAGCCGAAACATGGATATCATACTTCTCGAACGCGTTGAAAAGCTTGGCGCCATTGGCGATGTTGTCACCGTGAAGGACGGCTATGCCCGTAACTTCCTGTTGCCCAACAAAAAAGCCCTTCGCGCCAACGAAGCCAACCGCAAGGTTTTCGAAGCCAACCGCGGTAGAATCGAAAGCGATAACGCAAACCGCCGTGACGAAGCGCAAGCCGCGTCGGGCAATGTCGAAGGCAAGCAGATCGTTCTGATCCGCGCTGCCTCGCAAACTGGCCAGCTTTATGGTTCGGTTTCGGTCAAGGACATCGTCGACGGCCTGATCGCTCAGGACGCCAAGGTTTCCAAGTCGATGATCGTGCTCGAACGCCCGATCAAGACGCTTGGCCTGTTCGACGTGCGCGTCATTCTACACCCGGAAGTTTCGGTCGGCGTAAAGGTCAATGTGGCCCGCAGCGACGACGAAGCCGAGTTGCAGAAAGACGGCGTCAACGTTCTCGACCAGATGTTCGAAGCCGAACAGGCCGAGATCGCTGCCGAAGCCATCGAAGCCCAGGTTGAAGCCGAAGTCGCCAGCGATGCTGCCGACGAAGCCGAAGCTGCTGCCAATGCGAAACGCCGCGAAGAGCAGGCTGCTGCGAAAGCCGCTGCCGAAGCTGACGGCGGTTTGTCCGCAGAGGCCGGCGACGACGCTTAAGTTCTTCGTCCACGCGAATTAAAAGAGCCGCCCCGAGAGATTGGGGCGGTTTTTTTGTTCTCCGTCCTCCAACCAACCCTTTGTCATTCCCGCGAAGGCGGGAATCCATGGCCTGACCGTGCCGCATGAACCGGGGGTTTAGGCCATGGATTCCCAATCAAGTTGGGAATGACACGGTGGGTGGTGGCGCGGTCGGGTTTGCTATTCTACAGCAACGCAATGACTGCCCCGATCATCATCACCGCCGAAATGGGCAAAAACGATCAAGCTTGGGCCAACGGGTTGCGCCGCGCCTATTATCCGCCAGAGCGCAATCAACTTGATGCACACATCACATTATTTCACCATCTGCCGCCAAGCCACTTGCCAGAAATCAAATCGCGGCTGGCGGCTTTGGCGTCGGAATGCCCTCCGCCGATAGCACATCTCACCGAAGTTATGATGCTGGGCAGGGGTGTTGCCTTCCGCATCGACAGCGCTGAACTGCTGTCCGTTCGCGACGAGCTAGCACACGACTTTCGCGGCGTCTTGATCCCACAGGATCAGGCCCGCCCGCGCCTTCACATCACCGTCCAGAACAAGGTTGAACCCGCTGTCGCCGAAACGCTTCATGCCGAGTTGTCCGCTACCTTCCGGCCCCGTCCGCTCGCCATTTCAGGCCTCGCCGCGCATTATTACAGAGGCGGCCCGTGGCAGCATATCGCATCGTGGAAATTCCGGGGCCGAACCCCTTGACCCCCCAAACCCCCGCGCCTATAGCGCCGCCTTGCTTCCCGCCGACATGCGGGAATCGTGCTTGGTATGGCGAAGTAGCTCAGCTGGTTAGAGCGGTGGAATCATAATCCATAGGTCGGGGGTTCAAGTCCCTCCTTCGCTACCAATTTCAATAGCTTTGGTGACCATTGCTACCGTCAGTTACAGGCGCCGTCAGCCCGTTTGAGGCAGTTTTCGATCTGCGAGAGCAGCCAGTGCCCGGACGCGGCATCGGCAAAGCTGTGCGATGCGGTGTCGACCGACGTTAGCCTGACATTAGCCGCCGTCCGCACGCTATCGAACGCGCTGCCTTTCCATTCGGCCATAAACGCAAGCGCGGTGGTATCACGGGCGGCGATCAAGATGTCGGCGGCGACGCTGGTCTCTGTCAGAGCCTGCGCGAGTCTTGTAGCCAAACCGGACGGCTGTGCTTTGGCCGACGCTTTCGCCAGTCCGTTTGCCAGTTTTCGCAGATCAATCCTGCCGGTCAGCAAATCCAGCAGGCTGCGCGGATTTTTTATGCGTGCCCAGTATCTGGCGCGAATCGAAGCGGTGTTCGCGGTCGCCAAAATATCGTCACTGTTCAGCGTTTCAATTGTCCACGGATTTGCAAGGATCAACGCGTCGACCGCTATGTTTGCATGGAAAAGCGCCAGCGCGGTTGCAGCGTCGCAATTGCCGAATGCGACCAGTTGCCGAATATGCGGTGCTTGCGTCCGAAATGCCGTCGCGGCTGCGGCAATGTCGTCAGCCGTGCTTTCAAAATCCCGGTTGACGCCTTCGCTCTCCCCGACGCCGCGCCGGTCATATCGAAAAACGGGATATCCCATAGCGGCGAAATGAGCTGCCATCGCGGCTTGCCCCGCATAGGCACCGCTGCGGATTTCATTGCCGCCGCTGACAATCAGAAGCCCGGTTGTGCCGGCCGCGTCATCCAGCGTGCCCGATAGCCGGTCACTCGAGCATATGAAATCGATCATCCGCCGCATGACGCGCTCCAGCGGTCAAGATCGGCGGCCATGGCTGCGGCCATAACGTGATCTTCCCCCGGTTCGGCGCGAAGCCATAACGGCGCACCGCTAATGTCGCTTAACGCCACTTCATGGATGTTTGCCCGCGCGATCGGTTCCGCGCTCTCCAGCGTAGCCAGCATGTGTTGCCCCAAACGGTTTCCGGAAAGTGCAATCGGCCCGCTTTTTGCGTCCTCAATTACCTGTTCCGCAGTCGTCGAAACGCCGTTCTCCCGATCCGCGGCGATCCGGGTCCGAAGCATCCTCTTGAGTAACGATGCGCCTTTGACAGGGGCCAGCCGCCAAAGCGGCACGTTTGCGCTATCGTCAATCAGGCACCCACCCCGCATAGAGGCAATATGTGTTGCCGATAGCTGGCGAGTACAGTCGCATACGGCTTGACGCCAGCTGTCCAGCGATTGCGCTGACAGATCGGCCAGGCTCTCGTTACAGCCGGGCAAGTCCGGTAACACAGTGCAGACGCCGCCAGATGCCAGCGCGCGCATGGCGTCGACCAGAAGCTTGCGGGTGCGGTTCATTTCGTCGAATAGTGGCGGGACGATCAAAATCGTCCGCGCGACATCTGCTGTACCGAGCCTGAGGCAATATTCGCTCTGCCCCCCCGTCTGGTAAGAAAGATGGCTGGGCGGGATGCTCACTTGGCGACCTTGTGCCTTGCAAAGGTAACCAGATTGCCGAAGGTCGCAAACAGGTCGCCATCGACGTCATCATCATCGATGACGATAGCAAGCCGGTCTTCCATCTCGGTGAGCAAGCCTGCAACGGCCATGGAATCCAGTTCCGGCAAAGCGCCGAACAGTTCGGTTTCGTCGTCCATCGCTTCAACCTGGCCGGTGGACAGGCCAAGTACATCCGACAAGAGGCCGCGCATCGCGTTTTCAATGTTATCGGACATTATCGTCTTTCTGTTCAGGCTGCGTTGCGGCGCATCTGGCGCAAAGAGGCACGGGCAATCAAGGGCCAGTTTGCAATATGGTTTGGCCACAGCAGGTCAAGCCGGTACCGCGGGCGCACTATCTCCATCCAGTCGCGCTTGTATGCGTCGCTGCCAGTGCCGAAATCGATTTCGTCAACATGGTCGATGTCGATGACGTGCTGGAACAACGCAGCCGACAGGAGCGTACCCGGCGAAAATTCCAGGTGCCGCTCGTCATGTGCCAATTTGTGGATCAGCGCGGACCCATTTTCAACGGTCCAGAACTGCGCGGCGACAGGCCGCCCGTCGATATACGCAAGGCCGATCCGCAATGCGCCAGCGGCCGATTCCTGCTGTGCCAGTTGCTTCAGGAAATCGGGATTGCCCTCATGCGGTTTCCAGCTTCGTGCATAGACCCGCTCATAATCGGCCCAGCTGCTGTCCGAAAATTCTCGATCGATACGGACTGAGACGACGCCCTTTTTGCTCTTGCGCTTGACAGTATTCTTAAGCTGTCCCGGGCGGCTTTCCCAATACTGATCGAATGACCGGTTGTTGAGTTTCAGATAGTGGTTTTCGTCGCATTGGGTCATATCGACGACCCATCCCGATGCTTCGAATGCCGCTGCGATCTGGCTCGCCGATCCATCTTCGTCAGGGACTGGAGCCAAAGTGAGCCTGCGGGTGCGGCTGGCCGCCGTTGCAGCCAGTTCGCGGAGCAACGACATGCGCGTGACTTCATCATAGGCTGCCCCGAAAATGGGTCTCCAGGTAAAATTGTACCAGTTTGCAAGCGCGCCATATTGTCCACCCGCCAGTTGCATTAACGGCATCCAGGCATCGGCCTTGCCATCATGCGCGCGAAGCAGAAGCGGCGCTTTGTCACGCAAGGCCATGCGGTGCAGTTGGTCGAGCCAAGCGAGCCTATCGAATAGGCATGGCTGTCGCTCGCGATCCAGCGCGCCGCGTGCGGCAGCTTGCGCGGTAAGGAAATTATCGTGATATTCACCTTTTAACGGCAAATAGCTGACCCCTGACATGCACCTAATTCCTTGAAGAATATGCCCTAATGACAGACGACTTGCCAGTGTTTCCGCTCGATCACCTGCCCCTGTTCGGGCAGGCGACAGCGCCTGCACTCGTCATCCGCGACCGGGTATATAGCTATGAGGAGTTAAATCTCCGTATCGGTCGGCTCGCTGGCTGGCTCGCCGGGCAGGGATTTACCCCCGGGGACCGTGTGGCGACGTGGCTGGGCAAAGGCGAGATTGCGTGTCTGATGCCGCTCGCAGCGGTTCGCGCCGGGCTCGTGCATGTGCCGGTCAACCCGTTGCTCAAGGCGGCGCAGGTTGGTCATATTATGGAGGATAGCGGGGCGCGGGTGTTGGTCACCAATGCGGGGCGGGCGATTACTTTAGGCACCACCTCTCAAAATCCGCTCGTGTCGAGCGCAGTCGAGACACCCATCGGGGGCGTACAACCTCACGGTGTCTCGACGATGCACGACACGAACGGAAACTATAGTATTGTGGACGAGAGAAAACCCCTGGCAGCACTCGATAACGCCAATTCCCCAGTTATCCCCCCACTGCCAACCGCTACCAATCCCGATACTTTAGCTGCGATCCTCTACACCTCCGGCTCAACAGGTCGGCCCAAGGGCGTCATGCTGTCGCACGCCAACCTCGTATTGGGCGCGGTCAGTGTGGCGCAATATCTCGAACTCAATCCAGACGACTGTACTCTCGCCGTCCTGCCGCTCAGCTTTGACTATGGCCAAAACCAGTTGCTCTCGACGTGGCGCGCGGGCGGCTGCGTGGTGCCGCTCGACTATCTCACCCCGCGCGATGTCATCAAGGCGTGCGCCAAACATAAAATCACTACCCTTGCCGCTGTGCCGCCTTTATGGGTGCAATTGGCCGAGCAGGATTGGCCAGCCGAAGCCTTAGCAGCGATGCGGCGTTTGACCAATTCAGGCGGCGCACTGACTCCGAGCCTGGTGAAAATGCTGCGCAGCATTTTTCGCAGCAAAACGCAGATTTTCGCAATGTACGGCCTGACTGAAGCTTTCCGCTCGACCTATCTCGACCCCGCCCTGATCGACGCCAATCCGACGAGTATGGGTAAAGGCATACCCTTCGCCGAAATCATGGTTGTCGCCCCGGACGGCAGGCAAGCCGCGCCGGACCAGCCGGGCGAACTGGTGCACGCGGGCCCGTTGGTCGCGCAAGGATACTGGCAGGACGAAGGCCGCACCGCCGAGCGTTTCAAACCCGCACCAGCGTTTAGCAAATATGGCGGCCTGGCCGTCTGGTCCGGCGACACCGTCCGCCGCGACGCCGATGGGCTGCTGTATTTTGTGGGCCGCGATGACGCGATGATCAAAACCAGCGGCAACCGCGTCTCCCCAACCGAAATCGAAGAAGCCGCCGTTGAAAGCGGCCTCGTCGCCGAAGCCTGCGCGCTTGGGCGCAAGGACGAACGTTTGGGCGCGACGATTGTGCTGTTCGCGCGCGGGACGGGCGATGACGCGGGGTTGAAGGCCCATCTGAGGGCAACTCTGCCCAATTTCATGCAACCTGCCGAAGTCGTGTGGCTGGATACGTTTCCGAAGAGCGCAAACGGTAAGCTGGACCGGAATATTTTGGCGGAACGGTTGGCAACTGCATGATCCGTCTTCGGTTTAGTTGTCGACGGGCAATGGACCGTTTTTAGTGCCTTCCAATTCCGCGTCATTTGCTTCAATCCCCGGCTGCCGCTGACTCCCGGCATTTCGGCCGGAATAGTTGGGTCACGAAAAAATAAAGCCAAACCTCATATTCAAGGGAGGACCCAAAATGCGCTACCTGACCGCAGGCTTCGTCCTGACTCTTGCTGCTACCGCGGTGCAATCGGCACCCTCCGCGCCCGATACGCCGCCGTTGCCGACTGCGTTCGAGGCGGGTTGGAAAGGTGAAAAGGTCTGCGAGCCTCTGTTTGAAAACGAACGGGTCCGCGCCGCGCGCTGTACTTTCCCGCCGGGTGTCGGGCATGAGAGGCATTTTCATCCGCCGCATTGGGGTTATATTGTCGCAGGCGCCACGATGCGGATCACGACCGAAGCAGGGACGGTCGAAAGGGTGCTGAAAAGCGGCACCAACTGGTGGAGTGATGGCATCGTCTGGCATGAGGCGGTCAACATCGGAACGACAACCGGGGTTTATATCATCATGGAGCCGAAGCAGCGCGACTGAGGGTTTTTATCGAAACCTTTACCTGAATGACTTAAGCTGACCGGATGAAACCAACCGGCCCCATTCCTGCTGGATATAGCGCCTTGGGCGACGAACTCGCGATTGGCGGGATGACCGCGAGTGCATTGGTCAGTCAGGCCGGCGATACACCACTTTTCGTTTACTCGTCCGAACATTTGCGCGCGCGCGTGCTCGCTTTGCGTGATGCCATGCCGCAGCGCCTGGCTATCCATTATGCGATGAAGGGCAATCCGTTTCCGCCGGTGTTGACGGTGATGAACGGATTGGTCGACGGGTTTGACGTTGCTTCGGGCGGGGAGCTGGAATTGGCGCTAACCGCTGGCGTCGAACCGCGTCATATTAGTTTTGCCGGACCCGGCAAGCGCGACCGGGAAGTTGAGCGCGCGATTTCGCTTGGCGTGACGCTCAACAGCGAGAGCGAAGGTGAAGTCGAGCGGGCCGTCGCAATTGGCGCAAAAATCGGCATCACACCGCGTCTGGCGGTCCGCGTGAACCCCAGCTTCGACCTCAAGGGCTCGGGCATGAAAATGGGTGGTGGGGCAAAGCAATTCGGGGTGGATGCCGAACGCGTGCCTGATTTGGTGAGACGCATCATTGCGGCGGGCGCGGAGTGGCGCGGCTTTCATATTTATGCCGGAAGCCAGGCGCTGTCGGCCAAGGCTATCATTGAAATGCAGGCACAGACGCTGGCGCTGGTGGTCGAGCTGACAAAAGCGGTTGGCACCTCGCCGCCGCACGTCAATCTGGGTGGCGGCTTTGGCATTCCCTATTTTTCTGGCGACGCGCCGCTCGATATTGCGGCCATAGGCGCGGCGTTGGGTGCTGCCTTCGACGCGCTCCCCCCTAGCCTTTCCAACACCGATTTTTGTATCGAACTCGGCCGCTATATGGTGGGCGAGGCGGGCGTGTATCTAACCCGCATCGTCGACCGCAAAATCAGCCATAATGAGGTTTTCCTCATCACCGACGGCGGACTGCACCATCAGCTTGCAGCCAGCGGCAATTTCGGCACGGTCATTCGCCGCAACTATCCAGTCGCAATTGCCAGCAAGTTTGGAGCGGTACCCGAAGAGGTTGCATCCATCGTCGGCTGCCTGTGCACCCCGCTAGATAAATTATCCGATTCTGCCCATCTTCCCCGCGCTGATGTCGGCGATCTGGTCGCGGTATTTTGTGCAGGGGCCTATGGTGCCAGCGCCAGCCCCACCAATTTCCTGGGGCAGGGGCCGGCAAAAGAGATGTTGGTTTAACTCAACCTTTGCCGTTGTCCGCCGCGCCACCAACCAGCACAAATCGCCGGTCACAATAGCCGCAATCGACATAGCCCTTCTCGTCGATCTGCAACCACACCTTTGGGTGCCCTAAAGCCGCAGGAATGTCGCCACCGCCGTCGCAGGAAATGCGGGTTTCGCGGACACGGATGGTTTCGGGCTCGAAGGTGTTCATCTGGCGCGCTTAGCAAAGCGGTGGTGCACCTGCAACGCTTCAGAAATAGTTGAGGGTAATCGACCAGGTTCCGGTATATTTGCCCGGTACCTGGTTAGCCGCGACCTCCAGCGTTGCCCCAACCGGGAAATTGAATATTCCAGTAGCAGCAGCAATTCTGAAGCGTGTTGGCGTCGTCGTTAGTGGCGCGGTTGGCGTACTTCCGATGACGAAAGTGCGAACGCGCATCGGCGCGCCGGGTCCTGTAATGAATATGCTGTTTGCACCGAGTGACACATCGACGCGCTGGTTCAGCGTGCCTTGTCCGGCAAAACTGGCTGCCTTGTGCCCGCCGCCATTGGCTAGGGTGACGCCCCCGGTTGACGTTCGCGTCCCGTTCGGTTGCACGGTGACTGTTCCAGCTGTTGTACCACGAATGACATTACCGAAATCGAGATCGTCGTCGATAACGAAGGAAAGCGGACGCACTATGGTGATTTCGGCATTGCCGACACGGGTGTCGGCATAAGCGGGGCTTGCTGCTGCAAGCGCCATCATAACAGCCCCTGCTGCGACCGGCTTTGTCAGCCGGAGAAAATATGCCCCGCTCATCAACGTTTCGATACCGTCAAATGGTAAACATATATTCTATATCGGCTGCAATGTGCACGCTCACTGCCCGGCACGCTCACTGATAATCCAACGTTGCTGTAAAGCTACCGGAATAGGCACCAGATGGCTGATTAGCACCAACGTTAAGCTGGCCGCCGACCGTGAACCAAAAAATGCCGCTAGCTTGCAGGATCCGGTAATTCGGGGACCCGCCGATTTGTTGCAATGATGGCGCCGGACCGATGGCAAAGTTGCTAACCGTCATCGAAGGGCCTGGCCCGGTTAGCGTTAACGTTGCCGGGGTAATCCGGATTCGCACGCGCTGATTTTGCGAACCCATTCCGGCAAAGCGGGCTGCCTGAAAATCGTTGCCGATGGCAATGATGCCATTGGTTGTGGTGCGGTTATTGGTAACGGATACCGTTACCGTGCCTGCGCCAGTTCCCGGAATGATGCGCCCGAAATCGAGATTTTCATACTGGATGAAAGATAATGGCGTAACCACCGCAATCTGCGCGTCTCCGGTTGCGGGGGCGGCCACGGCAAAAGTCGGCGATACGAACAACGCGCCCGCCGCTGCCCATGTTGTCCGTTGCCGAAAGGAATTTAGCCCACCCATATTTTGCTGTTTATGCAAAGCTTTGTAACGTCTGGCTTACAGAATTGGTTAACCGGATTTAACCTCTGGTCGCCTACAGAAAGTTGACCGTGACGTTGAACATTCCCTGATAACGACCAACCGCTTGCGACGGCCCGACATGCAGCCGCCCGCCGACGTAAAATGACAATTGTCCGGTCAAGCCCATGACCTGAGCGGGCAAACCATTTTGCTGGAACTGGTCGAGCAGCATCTGTTCGGTTCCCGATACCCGCGTCAGCTGGATGCTGCCCGGCATGTTGATTAACACGAGCGTCAACGGCGCAGCGACAACGTCGAAGCGGGCGCGGGATACGGTGCCGCCATATGGAATGGCGTTACCCGCTGACACCGTCACTGTATCGGCCGTTGGAACGATGCGAAGGCGGCTTTGCACGCTGCCCGGAATGATCGAGCCAAAATCAAGCGGCGTTGCGTTTGTCACGAGACCGGGATTGACGATCTGCGTCTGAGTGGTGCCTGGGATTGCATAAGCGCATTGCGCCCATGCTAACAAGCCAGCCGCCGCCATGGTGCGTCGCAATACAAGAAGTGCCCCGGTTTTCACTTCATGACGGATACTGTCAATCCATGCCGTTTTGGTAACCCGAAATAGTAAATACGGCGTCAACCCTGTTTGCTGCGATTGCGCCTTCGGCCTGCCTTCGCTATCGCGTCATAATGTCGGAACAAGCCATTTCAATCACACATCTGTCCAAACAATATGCGGGCGGCAAACAGGCACTGGCCGACGTCAGTTTCGATGTTGCTCAAGGTTCGATTTTTGGCCTGCTTGGCCCGAACGGAGCAGGCAAATCGACGCTCATCAACATATTGGCCGGGCTGGTGTTGAAGACATCGGGTTCGGCATCGATCTGGGGCTTCGACATTGACAGGCACCCGCGAAACGCAAAAGCGTCGATCGGCATTGTACCGCAGGAAATTATGTTCGACCCCTTCTTCACACCGAAAGAGGCGCTTGAACTTCAGGCCGGGTTATATGGTGTGCCCAAATCCAGGCGCAAGACGATGGAGTTGCTAAAGGCCGTCAGGCTGGAGGACAAAGCCGATGCCTACGCCCGGACGTTATCGGGCGGGATGAAGCGACGGCTGTTAGTGGCCAAGGCAATGGTTCATTCGCCCCCGGTCATTGTCTTGGATGAGCCGACTGCGGGCGTCGATATCGAACTGCGTCAGCAGCTGTGGGACTATGTGGTAGACCTCAACCGACAGGGCGTGACCGTGGTGCTTACGACGCACTATCTGGAGGAAGCCGAACAATTGTGCGACCGGATTGCGATTATCAATCACGGTCGGCTGATTGCCAACAAGCCGACCAAGGAGCTCGTTGGCATGGCACGGGAGAAAGCGGTTGTGCTGACACTTGATCGCGATGTGACCGAAGCGCCCACCCATGCTGCATTCGAGAAATCGGAACTGATCGCCGACCGGACGGTGGAAATAACCTATAACAAAGACCGGATGAACGCCGGTGAGGTGCTGACCGCAATGCAGGGTCTGGGCCTTGGCATCGTTGACGTAACTACGAAAGAAGCCGATTTGGAAGACGTGTTCCTTCGCCTGACGAGTGGCGGCTAAATGGACGCAGACGTCCTTATCATCGGTTCGGGCGCGGCCGGGCTGACAGCGGCGCTGCAACTGGCGGCGACGAAAAAAGTCATGGTGTTGGCAAAAGGGTCACTGTCCGACGGCGCGACGGCATGGGCGCAAGGCGGCATTGCTGCGGTGCTTGAACCGGGCGACAATTTTGCCAACCATATCGAGGACACGATGGTGGCAGGCGCTGGCCTCAACAACCGGGCCACAGTCGAATTCGTCATCGAAAATGCGCCCGAGGCTATTGAGCGACTGGCAAGGCTGGGTGTGCCGTTCAATCTTGACGGCGCCAATGGCAGGAATGAGTGGCATTTGACGCGCGAGGGCGGGCATTCGCACCGCCGCATCGTTCATGTCGACGACGCAACCGGCTGGGCCGTGCAGCAGGCTTTGGAAGCGGCGGCAAAGGCCAATCCGAATATCACTCTGGTCCCCGGCATGGTTGCGATCGATCTGATCGTCGGGCGCCATCAGGACCGCTTTTCAACATCGGGCCGGGTCCATGGCGTTTATGCGTTAAATCGCAAAACGGGCAAAGTTGAGACATTCTGCGCGCGCGCGACCATATTGGCTTGTGGCGGAGCCGGGCGGACCTATCTGTATTCGACCGCCCCACGCGGTGCGACCGGTGACGGCATTGCCATGGCCTGGCGGGCCGGTTGCCGGATTTCGAACATGGAGTTCATGCAGTTCCATCCGACATGCCTTTACAATCTGGACGTCAAAAACTTCCTGATTACCGAAGCTGTTCGCGGCGAAGGCGGCATCCTGACGAATCCCAAGACGGGGCATCGGTACATGCCCGACTATGACGAGCGGGCCGAGCTTGCACCGCGCGATATTGTGGCGCGCGCCAATGATGCAGAGATCAAGCGTGACGGCCTCGATTATGTCCATCTGGATATCAGCCATAAGCCACCCGAATTTGTGAAAGAACATTTTCCGAATATCTATGAAAAACTGATGGGCCTTGGCATCGATATCACCACGGGGCCGATTCCAGTCGTCCCGGCGCAGCATTACACCTGCGGCGGGGTGCTGGTCGACCTGGACGGGCGCACGGATGCGCCGGGATTATATGCCGCGGGCGAAGTGACACAATCCGGCCTTCATGGTGCCAACCGGCTGGCGTCGAATTCGCTGCTGGAATGCTTTGTCTTCGGCGATGCCTGCGCGCGGCATATCGATGCCCATTGGGACACGTTGCCGCCGCCGCCCGCGATCCGTCCCTGGGACGAAAGCCGGGTTACGGACAGCGACGAAGAAGTGGTCATCGCGCAATGCTGGCGTGAAATCCGGCAGTTCATGTGGAATTTCGTCGGTATCGTCCGCACCACCAAACGGCTTGAACGCGCGCAGCACCGCATTGACCTGCTGCGCCGGGAGGTAGCGGATTATTACAATCATTTCCGCGTGACGCCCGACCTGATCGAATTGCGGAACCTGGTCGAGGTCGCCGACCTGATCATCCGTTCGGCACTGTCACGGCATGAAAGCCGGGGGCTGCATTACACGCTCGATTATCCGGAAACGAACAAGGAGGCGGTTGATACCGTGTTGGTGCCATGAACAAGTTGTTTCCAATTTTGGCGCTGACCGCACTGTCGCCGGCACAGTCGGCAACGCCTGAAGAAACGGCCCGCGAAGTGCTGGCCAAAACCCCAATTATCGACGGTCATAATGACACTCCGCACCAGATTGCCGAGCTATTCGCGCGCGATTTTTCGAAATTCGATTTGAACACGCTGTCACCTGACATACTGGCAAAAACCCATACCGACATTCCGGCTGCGCGCGCAGGCTTTTTGGGCGGTCAATTCTGGTCGGTCTATGTCGATGCTGCCCTACCCAAACATGAGGCAGTGACGCGGACCATCCAGCAAATCGATGTCGTCCGGCAGATGATCGCGCGTTACCCAAATGCGTTTGCCTATGCGGGCAGCGCTGCCGAGGCCCGAGATGCAATGAAGAAGGGCAAAATTGCATCGATGATAGGCATGGAGGGCGGGCATTCGATTGGCAGCTCGCTGGAAATATTGCGCCAGACCTATGCGCTTGGCGCGCGGTACATGACGTTGACTCACAGCCTGACGACCGACTGGGCCGACAGCGCGACCGATGCACCGAGGCATGAGGGACTCTCGCCGTTCGGTTTCGAGGTGCTGGCGGAAATGAACCGGTTGGGAATGATTGCTGACCTTAGCCATGTCTCCGAAGCGACGATGCACGATGTGCTGGACAAGACGAGCGCGCCTGTGCTTTTCACGCATAGCAACGCGCGCGCGATAACAGCGCATCCCCGCAACGTACCTGATTCAGTGTTAAAGCGGTTACCGCGAAATGGCGGGGTGGTGATGGTGACATTTGTCGTGGGTTTCAGTTCTGCGAAGCGCCGGCAATGGGATATAGAGCAGGCCGGTGTTGCGGCACGGGCGAAGGCCGAACATAATGGCGACCCGGCCCGCGAAAAGGCGGCGGTCGATGATTGGACCACCGTCAATGCCAGGCCTAAAGCGACAATTGCCGATGTGGCCGATCATATCGACCATATCCGCAATGTTGCAGGCATAGATCATATCGGCATCGGCGGCGACTTTGGCGGTGTACCCGAATTGCCCGAAGGGTTGCAGGATGTATCGACCTATCCTGCATTGTTCACCGAACTGGCGCGGCGCGGCTATTCGAAAGGCGACCTTGCGAAAATTGCCCAGGGCAATGTCTTGCGGGTAATGCGGGGAACAGAGGCTGCAGCCGCCAAGTTGCGTTAATCATCAAATCCTTCGGCCAGAAACCGCTCGGCAATAGCGGCATGGAGCGCAGCGCCGCGTGCCATCACGCTGTCGTCCAGCACCATGCGGTTGGAATGCAGGCCACAGCATGATTTCCAGTCGTCGCCTTGATGGCTTGCGCCCAGAAAAAACATCGCGCCGGGCACTTTTTCAAGAACATAGGCGAAATCTTCTGCACCCATGATCGGTGTATCGAGTGTGATCCAGCTTTCCGCTCCAAACATATCCTTGACGACCTTTTGCCCAAAGCTGACGGCGCGGCCGTCACATACGGTCACAGGAAAACCACGTTCGATATGAACGTCTGCGGTGCATCCATGGGCAGCAGCAATTCCATGGGCAAGGCGGCGAAGCTCTTCGGATACCTGCGTGCGACGGTGCGCCGACAACGTCCTGATGGTACCGAGCATTTCGGCGGTTTCCGGGATGATATTGTTGGTGGTGCCTGCTGAAATTTTTGCAATAGTGACGACCGCCGGGTCGAATACCGACACCTTGCGGGTAACCATCGTCTGGATAGCCGAAACGATTTCGCAGGCAACCGGGATCGGGTCGATGGCATCATGCGGCATCGAGGCATGCCCGCCGGCACCCTTTACAGAAATGCTGAGAACGTCGGACGAGGCAAGCAAAGGTCCGGCGCGACCGGTGAAAATGCCGTGTGGCGCGTTGGGCATGATGTGCAGCGCAAACGCAGCATCGGGAAGCGGATCGATCAGCCCGTCGTCCAGCATGAAGCGCGCGCCATGATGGCCTTCCTCGCCGGGCTGGAACATGAACTGTACGGTACCGGAAAGCTGATCGCGCCGCGCGCACAACATTTTGGCAGCGCCGACGAGCATGGCAACATGGGTATCATGCCCGCATGCATGCATAGCGCCATGAGTTTCCGAGCTATATGCAAGCCCGGTGTCCTCATTCAAGGGCAGCGCATCGGTATCGCCGCGAAGCAATATTGTCCGACCATTGGCCGGACCTTTCAGCGTCGCAATCAGGCCCGTAGTCGACGGCCCCTCCCGAAATTCGAGTGGGAGCCCGGCTAATGACGCCTTGATTTTTGCAAGCGTTTCGGGATTGTGCAGACCCAGTTCGGGTTCAGCGTGGATGGCCCGTCGCAGATCGACGAGTTCGGGCAGGATATTGTCGGCGTCGTCGCGCCAGTGGGCGGTATCCAAGGTCATCGTCAAACCTTAGCACCCTCCCGGCGCGACGGACAAGCCGCCTTATTCCTCGATGCGGACGGTCAGATACTGGATAGCAGCGCCGCGGCGTTTGACGCCCAGCAATATCGCAGTCCGACTGGCCGCTTTTGCTTCCTTGATCGCCGTAGCAAGCGCGCTTGCCGACGAAAGAGATTTGTAGTTGGCCGACACAATAACGTCACCGCGCCGCAGTCCACCCTGTGCCCCAGTGCCTTGTCCTGGAATGTCGATGACAATACCGTTCAAATCGCCGGTCATACCCAGCGCCCGGGCGATCTCTGCGTCGAGGGGAATCACGCTCAAGCCGATTGCGTCGCGAATGATCTTTGCATCGGGCGAGTCGGTTTCCTTATCAAAATCCTTGTTCTCTTCGGGATTGAAATTGCTCTGCGCCAGCTTTTCTTCAGGCGGGCGGGCGCCAACGGTTGCGGTCAGTTTCATCGGACGGCCTTCACGCAGGATATCGAGCGGAATGCGCGTGCCCGGTTTCTTGTTGGCGACGATGTAAGACAGTGTTTTCTCAGGCGACACATCCTGGCTGTCGACCTTGAGTACGATATCGCCCTCTTTCAGGCCGGCTTTCTCGCCAGCTTCGCCAGCGACAACACGCGCGACAAACTCGCCACGGTTTTTCTCAAGACCAAGGGCATCGGCCAGATCTTCACCGACCGGGGTAATGCTGATCCCCAGATATCCACGTTCCGGGCGAATGCCTTTCTTGAGCGATTCGACTACCGGCACCGCTTCCTCGGCTGGAATGGCAAAGCCAACGCCGATATTCGCGCCAACCGGCGAAATCAGGCGATTGTTGATGCCGACGACTTCGCCTTTAAGATTGAACAGCGGCCCACCGCTGTTTCCCGGGTTGATCGCGGTGTCGGTCTGGATGAAACGGTCATACGCCCCACCAGCACCGATGTTACGCTGCAACGCAGAAACAATACCGGCGGTGACCGTGTTACCGAGGCCAAGGGGGTTGCCGATGGCAATCACCCAGTCACCCACGCGGCTTGTTCGGGAATCGGACATTTTGACAAAAGGTAGGCCGTTGGCCCGGATTTTGAGAAGGGCGATGTCCGATGAAGGATCGCGCCCGACGATTTCTGCCTGATATTCCTTGCCATCAAACAAGGTAACGGTAACCCGATCAACCGCTTCGCCGGCAGGACCACCGGCAACGACGTGATTGTTGGTCACAATGTAGCCATCGGTCGAAATCAGGAAACCCGATCCGCCACTTTGCTGGTCTTGAGTAACGGGGCGGCGTTCGCCGGTAAATGGATTGAAGCTGGTGGCAACCTGAACTTTCTGACGGGTCGCAATGTTGACAACGGCCGGCTGCAATTGTGCGGCCAGATCGGCAAAAGAGGACGGTGCACCGCCTGGCGCCAGATTAATCGATTCCGAGACAGGGACGCCCGTCTGCGCCGTAACCGGGTTGCCATTAACTAAAGCGACAGTGCCGCCAGCCATCAAAAGGGCGGTTGTAACTGCATAAGCGTAACGCACGGATTTCATTCCTTCTCGTTTATCCAACCGGGCAAAACGCCCTGAATTCAGCCATTCGATGCCGCGCCAAAGCTTAACACCGATTGAATGGATGCCGGACGGCCCGGCAAATGTCTTTGATTGCTCGACTAACGTCCTTCACGGAATTTACGCAGATAATCATTATTGGGCGAAATGATCATGTTGGTCTGGCCTTCACCGTTCTGGAAAGTCTGGCGATAGCTTTGCATGGCGCGGTAGAAATCGTAAAAATCAGGATCCTTGCCATAGCTTATGGCGTAAATCCGCGCAGCCTCGGCCTCGGCATCCGCGCGGATGATCTGTGCTTCTTTCTGGCCCTCAGCATCAATGGCGATAGCTTCCTGATTTCGCGCGCTTCGCATCCGGTTGTACGCAGATTGGAGCGTTGCTGCCGGCAGGTCGGCGCGCTTGATCCGCACGTCGATGACTTCAGCGCCATATTTAGTCGCCTCGCGATTCAATGCGGTCTGGATATTATCCATCACCTGACCGCGTTCAGCGCTCAGCAGGGATGAAAAAGTCCGCTTGCCCAACTCGTTACGCAACGAAGATCCAAGAATCGTCTTCAACTGATCCCGCAGCCGGTCTTCGGTGCGGATCGTCCGGTACATCTGGTCGGGCTTGGTCACTCGAAACCGCGCGAATGCATCGACCTGCAAACGAAGCTGGTCGGTCGAAAGCACTTCCTGCTGTTCCATCTCGACGCTTAAAACGCGTTTGTCGATCAACTGGATCTGCTCGACGAACGGAATGCGAAACGTCAGTCCAGCGCGGGTGGCACCGAATTGTTCGCCCTTGCGATACGCATTAACGACGCGATCGACCTTACCATAGCTGCTGATGATGGCTTGCTGCGTTTCGGGGACAATATTGACTGACATGCTCACCAGGATCAGCGCGCCAAGTGCAGCAAGGCCGAGATATATCGGATTGCGAATGAATGTCTGCGTCATTGCTTTGCCCCTGTCACCGTCACCGGTGCGTCTTTTGTTGCGGCTTTCTTCTGAAACTCTGGGATTGGCAAATACGGCGTTACGCCGCCAGTTTCGACGACAGTTTTGTCGACTTTGCCCAGCACCTGTTCCATCGTTTCATAATATAACCGACGCTTTGTTACCTCAGGCGCCTCACGGTACTGGACATAGATTTTGTCGAATTCTGCGGTTTCGCCGAGCGCCAGTTCAGTGACCCGGCTTGCGTAGGCGCGAGCATCGTTCATATAACTTTCGCGCCGTTGCTGTGCGGCGTTAACTTCGCGGAAAGCGTCGTTGACCTCGGCGGGCGGGTCGGACTGCCGGATCGAGATGCTCTGCACCAATACTCCGGCGCGATATTCGTCGAGCACCTGCTGCATGCGTCGACGCACCTCAAGCTCGATGGCACCGCGTCCGGGACCGATCGCCTGAGTTAAATCGAAATTGGCAACAGCAGCGCGCATGGCGCTTTCCGCCACTTCCTTGACGGTCCCGTCTGCGCTTTCCAGCTGGAACAGATAAAGTTCAGGATTTTTGATCGACCAGCGCACGTCATAAGCCATATCGATGATGCTCTGATCCTTCGTCAGCACGAGGTTTTCGCTGCTTGCCTTGGGAGAGCCGACTGACGTGGTTTGAATCTGTTTGGTATCGACCTTCTGGATGCTCTCGATTGGCGCAGGAAGCGTGAACTGAATTCCCGGACCGACAGTACGGGCATATTTGCCAAGGAATGTTACGACGCCCTCTTGTTCCGGCCCCAGCCGATGAAAGCTGGTCCAGACAAGCCACAACGCGACAAAGCCACCCGCGATTATTGGCCACCAGCTTTTGCCGTTCGCCCGTTTTGGCATGCCGCTAAATCCGCCATTTTTGCCGCCACCGGTACGACGCAGCAAATCTTCAAGCGAAGGTCCGCGTTGTCGGCCGGGCTGTGGCGCGGAACCCGGGTTCGGATCCCAGGGATTGACAGGCTCCGGCTTGGAACCACTGCCTGATTGCCCATCCGGTTTGCCGGATTTTCCGTTATCCGCAGACACGCCTGAATCCCACGGACCCTTGCCGTCAACTGCCAGAATAGAAGACCCCTGATCGTCGATTTTTTTGCTCATGCAACCTTTATAGGAATGGTTTTTCAGAAAAACAGTGTCAATCCCGCAATTCTGATTCTATTCGCCACATGATGGCCGATTTTGATGCTTTTTC
>JANOPT010000172.1:0-3463 GCA_031421975.1 Sphingomonadales bacterium
AAGAAATCCGCGTCATATTTCAGGCTCTGCTGATACAGCGCATGAAGCATCGCATGACCGGTACGGTCAGCGGCGGCGCAGGTGCGCTGGACCGGCGGGCCTTCACCCATATTCTGCATATGTCCGCCAAACGGACGCTGATAAATCGTCCCGTCGGCATTGCGGCTAAATGGAACGCCCGCATGTTCCAGTTCGATGACGGCAGCGGGTGCCTCACGCACCATATACTCGATCGCATCCTGATCGCCGAGCCAATCAGAGCCCTTGACCGTGTCGTACATATGCCACGTCCAATGGTCGGGGCTGTTATTCCCGAGCGACGCCGCGATCCCGCCCTGTGCAGCCACAGTATGCGACCGCGTTGGAAAAACTTTGGTTATACACGCTGTCTTAAGCCCGGCCTCGGCACTCCCCATGGTTGCACGAAGACCTGAACCACCGGCACCGACTACTACGGTGTCGTAGGTGTGGTCGATAATTTTATATGCGTCGGACATTAGGCAGCCGCTCCGATAAACGCGAGTTTGGTGACGGTGAAGATGCCGAACACCACCCCTGCCACTACATAAAAATTGAGGCCTGTCATCGCCCCGAATTTCAGCGCATCGTCATGGACATAATCCTCGATCAATACCTGAAGACCCAAGCGCGCATGCCAGAAAATGCTGACGAGCATCAGGATCATGGGAACAGCAACCGTTGGCTTGGAAAGCCACTGCAGCAAT
Organism: Sphingomonadales bacterium; assembly: GCA_031421975.1. Classification (GTDB taxonomy): domain Bacteria; phylum Pseudomonadota; class Alphaproteobacteria; order Sphingomonadales; family Sphingomonadaceae; genus Sphingorhabdus_B. Next base: position 726 of record JANOPT010000172.1, read on the forward strand.
GTGCCGTGATCAAAATTGGGCAGCAGCATCAGCGACACAACCAGCCACGTCGTCAGCAACAGATTGCTGACTGCGGTCAAACGCTGTTTCAGCCAATGCTCGCCGCCATGCCTGGCCGAACCAAGTCCGCGCACGCGGCCAATATATGTTCTACTGTCCATCCATCAAACTCCGATTACCCGCGATGCCACAATAAGCGCCACGAATGCAGTTGCAAAAACGGCTCCTGCAAATGCAGCCAGCGCCCAGATGCGGTTTGTTTTCAACTCATAACCTGCGCCGATGTCGAGCAGGAGATGACGCAGGCCGGAAAAAAGATGCTGAAAAAAGCTGAACGTGACCACCAAAGCCAGAACGCGGAAAAACCAGTTGCTGGCGGTTTGAAAGGCAGTTGCATCGTCGCCGGCTGCAAGAACATATTTCTGGAATGTCGCATAGCTTTCAGCGCCACCGCCAATGGCGGCAAGCCACCATAACAGCGTCAACAGTCCCGCCGTCGCCAAAATGAAGCCGGTCGCACGATGAAAAATCGAAATCGTCATCTGCGGCGACCATCGATAGATCAGCAGATGCGGTGACAATGGCCGGTTCGGATTTTGCGCCATGGATAGTGCCCTTTACGACTGCGCGAATGGAAAAGCTGCGTCGCTCTTTAGTCGTTTAGCGCGCCCGTGCAAGGCCCACGCCTTGAGAATTTGGGAATTGATTCATGCAAATATTCGATAACAACGCAGTTGGATCACATCCTCTGGAAATCCGCAGAATCGGACAGGGCATAACCCGCTATTAACCATTTTCCGATTAAGGTTGCAAAATCGATCCATAACGGCCGGGTCGTATCCACAGCGGGAAATATAGATGGCAGACACCTACGAAATCGCAGCTTTCGACGTTCAGGCGATTATCGATGTTTTTAACCGCGACAGCAGCATTCCATCCCTGTGCCGCAGGGCCGGTGAACTTCTGGACGACCGCATGGAAGACATCAGCCGCCATTACTGGAGCTACTGGACGGAAATGGGCAAATTTCCGGAACTGAGCGATCCTGAAAATATCGATCTCGCCATCGCCCGTACTTCGGAATTCATCGCGGACCGGATGCAAAATATCGACGGATTCGAATGGACGAAATATCTTACCCGCCAAATCATGGATTCATGTCGCCGCAGCATCCCATCCGAACATGTGCACGCAGCCTCGACCCGTACCAACGCCTACATGCTGCAATTACTCGGCGAAAAATTGGCATATGGCCCCGAATATCCGGAGCTTGCCAAGGCTATCATGACAGCGGCAGGGCTGGAGTTGTCAATTATGGCAAGGTGCTACACCGAGTTTCAATCCCAACAAGACGCAGCCCGGCGGCGCGAGCAATCGACACAGTTCGAAGCCGATATCGGTATTGCTGCCCATGATGTTGCCGAACAGACCGCCATCCTTCGCCAGCAGGCAGCGAGCAGTTCGCAAATGGCCAATGGCATGCTTTCAAAAGCATCCGAGGTCGCCGCCGCGTCTGAACAATCGGCTATCGCGATGCGAGAGGCCGCGCAAACGGCGGCTGGCCTGATCCGCGCTATCGAAGATGCACGAACCGAAGTCGAGACTGCATCCGACGTGGCCAATCGGGCTTCGGCAGTCGCCACGCAGGGTGCGCTTGCCACTGACACCTTGTCGGAACAATCGCAGTCGATCGAATCCATTCTGGGGCTGATCCGCGACATTGCCGGCCAGACCAATCTGCTGGCGCTCAACGCCACAATCGAAGCGGCGCGTGCGGGCGATGCCGGTCGCGGTTTTGCCGTGGTCGCGCAGGAAGTCAAAAGCCTTGCCAATCAGACGGCGCAGGCCACCGACGAAATCGCCCAGAAAATTGCCGCCATCCAGAGCGCCACCAAAGCATCGGTCGAATCCAACGCATCGATCCGTGAAACCGTGGATGAAGTAAAGCTGTCGGCGGAACGGATTCGTCGCGCCATGGAGGACCAAGCCCAGACCGTAACGATGATTACGGCATCGGTCGACGAAACCGCCTTGGCCGCAGATTTGATGTCGAACACGATCTCTGCAATCCGTAGCGATACCGAAAATGTCGTCTCCGAAATCATGTCGCTAGAGCACGGCTTCAGCGAAGTGAACGCAAAAATATCGTCGCTTCAGGTCAACGCCAGCAAGTTTGTCGGCAATCTTGGCCAATAACTACAGTTGAATTTAATGCCCTGCTGTGAAAAGCAGCAGGGCATGTCTTCAAAGCAAAAAACGCACATTGTCGTAACCGGCGCATCGCGCGGCATTGGTGCCGCAATCGTCGCTGCGTTCGACCCCCAAAGCGCCAACATCGTCGCGCTGTCGAGCGCCGATGGCGATTTGAGCGACCCGTCGGTTCCAGCCGAATTGTGGGCCAATGCGCTTGAAAAGCTCGACAGCCGCGTCGACGTATTGATAAACAACGCCGGCGTTTTCGAGGCTAATCCGCTCGATGCGGATGACGCCGTCTGGTTATCAAGCTGGAACCGGACATTGCAAATCAACCTCACAGCCAGCGCCGATTTATGCCGCAGGGCCGTCATCCATTGGCAAGAAACCACAGCATCGGGCCGTATCGTCAACATCGCCAGCCGCGCCGCGCATCGAGGCGACAGTCCAGCGCACTGGCATTATGCCGCATCGAAAGCCGGCATGTTGGCGATGACAAAAACCATCGCGCGCGCCTATGCAGCACAAGGCATTTACGCGTTCGC
>JANOPT010000173.1:0-2709 GCA_031421975.1 Sphingomonadales bacterium
GGCGCTCGACAAGGACAAGATTACGTTGTCGGTGACGTCGCCGGAGAACGGTACAGCAGCCGAAGAAGTGTCGGGCGAATATTCGAGCGACGGTTTTGAGATAGGCTTCAACGCGCGGTACCTGATGGATATATTGAGCGAGATCGAAGGCGATGTGGTGGAACTCCACCTAGCCGACGCCAGCGCCCCGACGCTTATTCGCGAAAATGACAAGAGCGCGGCTCTGTATGTGCTGATGCCGATGCGGGTTTGAGTAACAGCGACTGTCCGAGATGCGACGCCCCGCTTAAATCGGGTATGATTTCAAGCAATTTTGCGTTGCCACCAGAACAACTTGCGCTGATAAATATTTGGGCGGCGGAACCACTTGCTGCTGCCTGCAACAAGTGTGGCGATGAAGCTTTTAAAGAAGCGCATTCAGGCGTCGCAGCTGAATTGGCCAGCGTCCAGCGCGATCTTAATCGTCTAAAAAACTTCGTCCCAATATTGTCATTGCAGCATCCAATGGGTTGGATTTATGATCCCATAGGGGTTGTAACCGCCCAGACGGTGACCGGTACGGGAATGTTTTCAGATGTCACATCGGCGTTTACCGATTTGTTCGGTGCTCAATCTGGAGCCTATAATGCCAAGTTACGCGAAGGCGAAAACGTCTGCAAAGCTTCCCTTCAAGCCCAAACAATCGAAGCGGGTGGTAATGCCGTGTTGGCGGTAGACGTCGATTATGCGGAGGTCGGCGGTCAGCGTGCGATGTTGATGGTCTGCATGACTGGAACAGCCGTTAGAATTCGCGAATGTCAGTCACCACTTTCAGAAGATATATCTCGCTTGGCAGATGCTCACCAAATGGCAGTTCGCGCACGACTTTTGCAAACAGCATTGACCAAATCTGCTAACCCTTACGCTTAGCCATGAAAAGGATAAGCATGTCTAACGGAAAAGTTTGACTTCCACGCCGAGCGCGTCGGCCACCTCAAGCCATTTGCGGTCGCCAGTCAGTGCTGCAACTCCCTCGCGTTTGGCCAAAGCAAGACAGATGCAATCGGCTTGCGACATGCCCTTCGATAAAGCTGTCATTCGCATCTCGGCAGCGCTGTAGGCCAAGTCGGCATCGACGTCGATCGTCGGGACACCCAGTTCGTTCATGGTTCGCTCCACATCATCGCGTGAGCGTCCTTCGCGTAATTGGACTTGCGCTACCTCGCCAAGGTTAATCGCCGCCATCACGCCTTTATGCATCATCTCGATTGCTCTGTCGGCACCCGGCTCTTCGCGCAGAACGGCGAGAACAGCCGACGCGTCAATAACGATCAAGTTCGGCTTCCTCCAGCGCTGCTTCTTCGCGCTTCATTGCGATGAATTCATCAACGCTGATGGTTTTCTTGCCTTCAGAGTATTTTTTGTAGAGTGCCTGCGCTTTTTTCGCGCGCTGGCGAAAGTTGGTCAGTTCCAAGCCGAGTTCACTCTCGTTGAGTACCAGATTACCGCCATTTTCCAATCCCATGCGTTTGCGAACATCGGCTGGTAACGTCATCCGGCCATTCGCGGCTACCTTGATTTCTACTCCCATGATCCGTACCTCATTCTGATAATGTGTCACATATAGCATATTGTGACACAAAAATCAAATGTGACACGACCTCACTCCGCCGCTTCCGCCATTATAACGTCCTGCGGTCCGCGAATGACGCCGCCGGGAAGCGCGCCGGTCATCTGGCCTTCGCGGAACGTCACCATGCCCGACTTCACCGTCGCGACATAGCCGTCGGCCTTTTGCAGCAACCGCTTGCCGCCTGCGGGTAGGTCGAACGCCAGCCATGGCTTACCCAGCTTCAGCCGCTCCATGTCGATCACGTTGATGTCAGCGAGATAGCCGGGCTTGAGCACACCGCGATCATTCATTCCATAAAGTCGCGCGGTGTCATGGCATTGGCGCTTGATCGCATTCTCCAACGTAATCCGCTTGCCCGCCCGGTCGCGGACCCAATGCTGAAGCATGAATGTCGGGCTGGCCGCATCGCAGATCGTGCCGCAATGCGCGCCGCCGTCGGACAGGCTGTTCACGCAGTCGTCGCGGGTCTGGAGTTCTTCGAGGAAATTCAGATTGCCGTCGCGGTAATTGAGGATCGGGAAATAGATGAGGCCAGTGCCCTCCTCGCTCATCAGCAGGTCGTAAGTATATTCGGCTGGAGTTACGCCAGCGGCGCTCGCCTTGGCAAAAATGCTCTCGGCCTGTGTCGGCTCATAGTTGAAATCAGGCCCCATTTCGAAATGGACCGGCCAACCACCCGCTACGATGCGTAGAAAATCGATAATGTCGCTTTCGGGAAAAACCGACTCTTCCGCGATCATCCGAGCTCGAAAAGCCAGGTCTTTGAGCCTTGCGAGTTGTTCATTCCATTGCAGGCCATCAATCTCTGCCCATGCCGGTTTGAACCGGAAAGGATGCGCGGTTCCCTGCCACGCCATGATGACGCCGTTACCGCGCAGCGCAATCTGCGCGACGATATTTGCGCCATTGTCATTCTCGGCGGTCATCGAGGAAATCTGCTCCTCCAGCGGCATTTCCTTGGCGATGGATTGCAGCGCTGCAAATGTCACCGGCAATCCGGTCTCGCGGCTGAGCGCACCCATCCAGCCGAACTCGTCCCATTCGCGCCTCATGTCGCTCGCCATTTCGAACACGCCATAGCCAACCCGGCCCATCGC
>JANOPT010000174.1:0-17425 GCA_031421975.1 Sphingomonadales bacterium
GTTCTAATGGTCCATCGACATGTTCATTGGGCAAGTGTCGCGTCAGTCCTACGATTTTCGAGCGTGTGTTCATGTCAAGTTGTTTACCATAATTTATCCACAGAGAAACGCAAACTTAACCTAATGTTTGCTACCAATACCGAATGTCTATGGATTATGGCTCTTTTGACACAGCTTTGAAAGCCGCAGCAGGCGAAGATACCGCTTTGATTGCTGAACTGCGATCGTCGTTTGTTGATAGCGCGAGGCGGCAACTCAGCCTGCTTTCACGTTCGCGCTGCGATGCCAACTGGCAATATACCAGTTGGCGATTGAAGGGGCTTGCCGCAAGTTTCGGAGCAACGCGGCTCATGGAACTTGCTGATGAGGCCAGCGACGGCGCCCCGGGCGATCCTGTGGTTATTCGCAAGTTGGAAAGCGCGATTTCCGAGATCGAAACCCACACCATCGATTGAACGTTTCGTTTTTTCGATAATCCTGTTGGTAAATGCCCGCCAATATCCTTATCGGACCTATGGTGCCAAGTGACGTCAACCCGAAACCAGTTATTGCTTTACTGTCAGCCGCAACCGTCGCGGAAAATGGCGGCCCAGCTGAAATGGTGGGCTTCGTCGGCGGTCAATCGCTTTTGGAACTGCAGATCGGAAATCTGGCGACATGCGGCGTCGGCCGATTCATCGTCGAGGTAGAACATGTAACTGGCGCGCTTCTGCAAATTGCGGACAGAAACCGCAAAATGGGCCGATCGATCGATTTCATCCGCTCGGCGGCTGACGTTCACCGGCTGTTGCAGCCCGACGACCGGTTGTGGATACAATCGGATTCTTTGCACATTGCGCCGCCTATTCTTCAGCAATTACTTGCGCGACCCGACGCATTTATCGGGACGTTGGACGGGCGCGATGAAAACGCGGCGTTTGAACGGATTGACCTCAACACACGCTGGGCAGGCCTTGCAATGGTTGATGCGGCAACCATCAATGCGCTGGGTGACCTTCCTGAAGGATGGAGCATGACGTCGTCGGTATTGCGTCAGGCGCTTCAGGATAAAGTCGCCCTGGTGCGGCTTGCACAGCAGCATATTCAGGCCAAGGATATCCGCATGGTGAACTCGGTTCACGACGTCGGCGATCTGAACCGCACGATATTGCAGGGCCGTGTAAGCGATGCGGGCGGATTTGTTGAAACGCGTATTCTGATCCCAATGGCCGCACAGATAGCGCCGTCGATCTGGCACTCATCGTTAGGGAAAACGATTTTGAATGGTTCGGGCATAGCATTTGCCTTCGGCGCGCTGGCGATGGCGGTGCTTGGTTTTGGGATTGCAGCGATCAGCCTCGGCTTGGTTGCCATCGCCCTGAACATTTTAAGGGCGATTGTGATCGATGTGCAAGCCGGTACAGCTCTCTCAAAATCGGTTCCGTTCGTCATGTGGGCATTGCTCGCGATGACTGTTCTGATCACCGCAAGACTGGATGGGCGATCCACAAGTGATGGTAGTTTTGCAGGAGTGGCGGTCGTGGGGCTGGCATTATTATCGCACAAAATGGTGCTACCCATCTGGGCAGTCCGGATCATGAAATCGCCAGCGTTGCTGGCCATTATGTCGCTTGTAACAACACCTTTGATTGGTTTTACCGCAGCAATGCAATGGATAGCGGTTTCCCAGCTGGGTGTACTCGTTGCCGCTACATGGGCAGGTAACATCCGGAAGAAAAAGACATAGCACGCTTAAAGCGGCGTTAACTGAGTTTTGATACAGCAAGACCAGGTATCGACATGGGATTTTCGGTGGACCATTTGATTGGCCAAAATGACGATTTGCTCTCCGTCGCGGCAACCCATGCCCGCGATGTCGATGCATTGTGCACAGACGTCGCCGCTGTAATCTTTCCAGCTGCATTGCAACCGCCGACCGATGCCGTAATTCATGCCGTGACGTCGAAGCTGTTGAAAATCGTCGGCGATCTGGAAAAGCACCTGCTGGATGGCGCGATTGAGTCGGGCTCTCACCCGGCAACTTGGAATATGTTGGCCCAATCGGGCTTTCTGCGAGACGCCGATCTATTGGATTTCGTGCTTGCACGGGTTTCCGAAGATCGTCTCGACAGACGATTGAGCGGGTCGAACCCGATGCTAGCTGCCAGCCTGCTTGACCATGCCGACGCGAACGTAGCGGACGCGGCACAATTGCTGCTTGCGACCGACAGTCTGCATCGTCGGTCGCGGGGGAACGCATTTCTGATGCTGTCGCCAGAGTTGCTCCATACATTATGCTGGCGGATCGTCGCTGCTATGGAAGTCTTGTCGGGAACACGCTCGCGGTCTGTTATCGAGGCTGCACGCAGGGTTCTGGGCGGGTATGACGAGGCCCAGACGGCCGCATCGGCGGCTCGTAAAATTGTCCATTTTTTGGGCGAAGAAGGCAACGACGAACTTCTTCGTCCCGAAAAAAGCGGGATTCAGTTGTTCGTCGCGAAGTTAGCTGCAGCATTGAACGTCGAACAAGACCATGTGTTGCGATTAATCGATTGTGGTTCATCGGTTCCGCTTATCGTTCTTCTGGCTGGCGTCGGCCTGAAAAAACGTGACGCCAGCGCATGTCTGTTTTCCTTGCGTGGGGAGGTCATCACACCACGGGAAGCGGCGTTGTTCGAAGCAGGATATGATTCAATCGACCGCTCATCCGCTGTTGACGCCATTGCCGCATGGTCGGTGTCGCGCGCCGAATTTCTGACGTTTGGCAAACGATGAACATCACATCGCCACTATCCCGACCTATCGTCGCCGAAATAACCCGCGACGGGTGTCTGATCACAGCGGACGAGGCATTACGCAATCTGAACATTAGGGCAGGGGGCAGTGAAGGCGAGGCCGTTGCCATCCCGGCTCTGTACAGCCTGTGCCTGTTGGCTGCTCGGCTCGGCATGCGCTTGGCGCGTGCATTGAAAGTGTCCGATGAAGCTGAACATTTGGAACTTTGGGTAGAAGCCGAGCCGTCAGACGACGTCATCAAAATATCTATTCTTGGATGGCGTAACCTCGGGGAACATCTTGCGGTTGCGAATACCGATCGAAACGCAGGTATCGCTGCTTCAGACGACCACCCGATTTTGCGCTTCGACAAGACGCTGCGGCTCATTCGAACCAGTGGTCGAAGCGTCCAAGGCCTGACAGCGGCGGATTTTGGCGAGCCGGCCAGCGGTCTTTTCCCCAAGTTGGTGGCCAGCGCTGACATAGCCAATGACTTGCTACAAAGCATGGCCAGGATGGCCGCCTTTGTTCCGGTTGTCGTTTTACTCAATGATGGCGAGCGAGCGTTGTTATCCGGCGTCCCAGTGTTCGAGGGCAATGCCGATTGTGCGGGATATGAATGCCAGTTTGAAAAAATCCTTGTTGACGACGGCGAGCCAAGCCAAACCGCCGCCGCCTTCAACCCTGTTGCGTTGTTCGGCAAGCATCTGGCACCCGCACTTCGTCAACCACTTGGCAGGATAATCGCCAATGCCGAGACGATTGGCAGCGAATTGCAGGGACCGATCCGTGAAAATTACGCAGTATATGCGCGCGACATCGCGAATGCGGCACGTCATCTTTCGGCGCTAGTGGACGATCTTGGCGATTTGGAAGCTGTTGAGCGAGCCGATTTTTCAACTGCACCTGACACCATCGAATTGGGTGATGTTGCCCGTCGCGTTGCCGGTTTGCTGGCGTTGAAAGCGGCCGACCACCGTATCCGCATCATCACGCCGACGGCGGATCGGCACATTTATGCGACCGCCGAGTTTCGACGGGTCCTTCAGATCATGATAAATCTGGTTTCCAACGCCATTCGCTATTCACCGGACGGTACCGAGATCGAAATTGAAATCTCTGTTGATGAGACACATGCTGTCGTCGATGTCAGCGACCAGGGCAGCGGCATTTCCGCGAACGAGCGAGAGATCGTGTTCGAGAAATTCGAACGCCTCGGTCGCTCCGGGGATGGCGGAAGTGGCCTGGGATTATATATATCGCGCCGCCTCGCCCGCTTCATGGGTGGCGATTTGACGGTCAGCGATAGCGAAAAAGGCGGCGCAAAATTTACCCTGCGCCTGCCTAAATCCGATTAGCGATTGTCCAAGCCGATATACGGACGATGATGTGGTCCGGTGTACAATTGACGCGGCCGGCCGATCTTCTGACCTGGATCGGAAATCATCTCATTCCATTGTGCGACCCAGCCAACCGTCCGTGACAAGGCGAACAGCACGGTGAACATTTCTGTCGGGAAGCCGATTGCCGACAAGATAATACCCGAATAAAAATCGACGTTCGGAAACAGCTTTTTCTCGATGAAATAAGGGTCGTTCAGCGCCATTTCCTCGAGCTGCATGGCAACATCGAAAATGGGGTCCTTAATGTTGAGCTCACTCAGCACCTCACGGACGGTTTTTTGCATGACGGTCGCGCGTGGATCATAGTTTTTGTAAACACGATGGCCAAAGCCCATCAGGCGAAACGGATCGTTCTTGTCCTTGGCGCGCTCGATATAATGCGGGATTTTATCGGGCGTCCCGATTTCGCGCAGCATGTTGAGCGCCGCCTCATTCGCGCCGCCATGTGCCGGCCCCCAAAGGCAAGCGATGCCTGCTGCGATGCAAGCAAAAGGGTTAGCGCCCGACGACCCGGCAAGCCGCACAGTCGAGGTCGAAGCATTCTGTTCATGGTCGGCGTGGAGCGTGAAAATGCGATCCATTGCGCGTTCAATCACAGGATTGACGACATAAGGTTCAGCAGGCACCCCGAAAGTCATACGCAAGAAATTTCCTGTGTAAGACAGACTATTGTCGGGATACACGAACGGCTGACCGACTGAATATTTATACGCCATCGCGGCGATGGTCGGCATTTTTGCAATAAGCCTGTGGCTTGAAATCATCCGGTGGGTCGGATCGGCGATGTCGGTCGAATCATGATAAAATGCCGAAAGCGCGCCCACCACACCGCACATAATGGCCATCGGATGAGCATCGCGCCGGAAACCGCGATAGAATGTAGCGAGTTGCTCGTGCAGCATGGTGTGACGGGAAATAGTATAGCTAAATTCTTGAAGCTGCTTTGCCGTGGGCAGTTCGCCATTCAACAGGAGATACGAAACCTCCATAAAGCTTGATTTTTCGGATAGTTCCTCAATGGAATATCCACGATGCAGCAAGATACCCTTGTCGCCATCGATGAAGGTCAGCGCAGATTCACAACTGGCAGTCGACGTGAACCCTGGATCGAACGTGAAACAATCAGATACGCCATATAATTTGCGAATATCGATCACGTCGGGGCCTTCTGTCCCCTTCATTACCGGCAAATCATATTGCGTGTCGCCGATGGTGAGCTTTGCGTTGTTATCTGCCAATTTCAAACTCCATTATTCTCCGCCATTGCAAAACGGCTTACCCGATGACGGGTGTCTATGCGATATCAGCAAAAGGCACCGGAAACGCTTTGTGCGTTTGCTTCAGGCTCCTCAACTGCCACTATTTCATGGGGAGAAAGTGACACTATCGTTGTGACGCCCATGGTAGGAAATTATACGGTCGTCAAGGCAAACTATTGCGATGTAATTCGCCATATTTGTCAAATATGACAAAGCTGCTACGTCGTTGGGGTGAAGGGGATTTCCGTCAGTTTTCCAGCCATTGACGTACTGTCAAAATGGCGGTCCGTGTCAGCGGACACCGCGCTGGAAGCCTGGCTTGATCGTGAACGTGACCAGTTACCGCTGTGGTTGCCTGTCGGCGTTGGTCTGGGTATCGCTGCATGGCAAAATCTGGGCAATGACGGTGCAGCCCTGGTCGGATTGCTCTGCATTGCGATGTTGTTTTTGAGCCTGGCAATCACCCCCGGCAAGCGGTCACGGTATCTCTTGCTTGTTCTCGCCGCGTCTCTTGCAGTCGGATTTGGTTCGATCACCATAAAGTCTGCCAATATGTCTCACGCTGTTCTGGGAAAAATATGGATCGGTGAATTCTACGGTCGAATTGAAAAAGTCGAAATACTGTCAGCGCGGAACATCATCCGCCTGGAGCTTTCGACCGACCGGCACCATGATTTGCCATCCAAAGTAAGAGTTAATCTGTCAACCGCACAATATCACAGCGACTTTGTGACAGGGTCGATCGTCCGGATGCGGGCAAGACTGATGCCGCCTGCGGGACCGGCGTTACCCGGCGGGTATGATTTTGCGCGCCGGGCGTGGTTTCAAAACATCGGCGCGACCGGATCGGCCCTTGGCGACGTTGAACTTAGTCAACCGGCGGCCTCGGCCCCGATACTGTCGTCAAGCAGAGCAAGTTTGACACAACATATACTCAGCGAAATGTCGGAAACGAGCGGAGCGATCGGTGCCGCGCTGGTAACCGGCGATCAGGGACATATCAACGAAACCGACGCGCAAGCCATGCGCGATAGTGGATTGGCTCATCTGTTGTCGATCAGTGGCCTTCACGTCACGGCAGTGGTGGGCTTTATTTTCCTTATCGTCAGCAGAACGCTATCGATTGTACCGTGGTTCGCGCTGCGGATACGCGTGCCGCTGGTTGCTGCCAGTGCCGCTGCTGCGGGTGCAGTAGTCTATACATTGTTGGCCGGCGCAGAGGTTCCGACGGTGCGATCATGCGTAGCTGCCTTGCTCATTTTGACGGCATTGGCGCTGGGACGCGATGCGTTGACGCTGCGGTTGGTGGCATTCGGTGCCATGGTTATCCTTTTGTTTTGGCCCGAAGCGATGGCAGGCCCCAGCTTTCAGTTAAGCTTCGCTGCTGTAGCGACGATTGTCGCGCTGCACGATCTTCCGATTGTCAAACGCTGGACTGAGCGCCGCGATGAACCGTTGGTCTTAAGGTTAATACGCGGCGTGATCTCGCTTGTTCTTACCGGCATTGCAATCGAGTTGATCCTGGCTCCGATCGCACTTTATCATTTCCACAAAACGGGCATTTACGGTGCGTTGGCCAATGTCGTCGCAATCCCGCTAACCACATTTTTTATCATGCCGATGGAGGCACTTGCGCTGTTGTTCGATATCGCTGGCCTTGGCGGAGTGTTCTGGTGGCTGGCAGGTCAGGGAATTGCCCTTATCCTGACCAGTGCATATTTTGTCAGTAGTCTTCCAGGGTCGGTTTCGATGATGCCGACAATGCCGGATTGGGCCTTTGTCGCCATCATTACAGGTGTGCTGATATTCGGGATCTTCAAAACCAAAGCGCGATATTTTGGGCTGATACCATTTCTGGTTGGCATATCTGCAATGTTGACCTCCCCCCGCCCTGATTTGCTGGTTACCGGCGACGGTAAGCACCTTGCGATCGTTTCATCTGATGGAGACATCTCACTGCTGCGTTCAAAATCCGGAGAATTTGTGCGTAACATGCTGTTGGAAAACGCTGGCACCAACGCCGATCCAATTCCGATTGAGAAATGGCCCGGCGTCCAATGTTCCGTCGATATGTGCGTGTTCGATATTGAGCGTGGTCAAAGGCGATGGTCGGTGCTGGCGACGCGGACGCAATATCAGGTGCCACAAATGGAAATGGCGGCCGCATGCAAGCGCGTCGACATTATCGTCAGCGACCGATGGCTGCCATCTTCTTGTCGACCCCGCTGGATAAAAGCCGATCGCAACATGTTAGAGCAAAGCGGTGGGCTTGCGTTCTACCTCACCGACGAAAAACTGGTCAGCGTCAACGGCGATAACGCCCATATGCCCTGGGTTAAAGCTGCCCGCGAGGCAAAGGCGCGGGCAACACTTGGATCAATGGTAGCGGCGCAACAGTCCCGCTAGCTTACCCTGCACCTCGACCTCATGCGGAGCAAAATATTGGGGCTCATAGCTGCTATTGGCTGGGTCAAGGCGGATTTGCTGGCCTTCGTGGCGGAGATATTTGAGCGTTGCTTCTTCGCCGCGCACCAAAGCGACGACGATTTCGCCGTCACGCGCCGTATTGGCTTTCTTGATCAGTGCATAATCGCCGTCGAGTATACCTGCCTCGCACATCGAATCGCCAGAAACCTCCAGCGCATAATGTTCGCCGGCGCCCAACAAAGCCATCGGCACCGAAAGCGAGTTCTGACCCTCCAGCGCCTCTATCGGCACACCAGCGGCAATTTTTCCATGCAACGGAATTTCCAAAACATCGTTTGCCGCAATCGGCAAATTCACTTGAGCGTTGTTGCTCGCGATTGCCGGCGTCAGTTTCGTCACGTTGGAAGCGCGCGGGTTGCCGCCTTCCGGCATTTTTGTGACCTCAAGCGCCCTGGCGCGATTAGCGAGGCGTCGGATAAATCCGCGCTCTTCCAACGCGCCGATCAATCGGTGAACTCCCGACTTGCTCTTCAAGTCTAGCGCCTCCTTCATTTCCTCAAACGACGGCGAAATCCCGCTTTCATCCAGGCGCTGATTTATAAAGAGAAGCAATTCATGCTGTTTTGCAGTGAGCATAATGAAATTCCGTCATGTTGAACATGAACGGAACGATTAGAGAACAAATGAGATCAGGTCAAGAACAATCGATCATTTGGCATTCACCCGTTACTCGAGTGGCAAATAGTGCGCGGCAGATCCGGCTGATCGGGCAGGGCTGTTTGCAGGATTGATCAGCAGGGCATCGGCCTGTGACAGCGGGGCAAGCATGCCACTGTCCTGTTTGGAAAATGGTGCTATCCCGTTATCTTCCAATCTTGCGCGCAGATAGTCCGTTCGTGTGCCACCTGCGGGAAGGTCTACTGTCAGGACCGCGGTTCTGACACGAAGAAGCGGCTCCCTACATCCGGCCAGATGCCGCAATAATGGCAACAGGAACAAAAATGCCGTTACATAGGCCGACGACGGGTTCCCGGGCAGGCCGACCACAACCGCTCCACCCAGTCGCGCAACGATCACAGGTTTTCCCGGACGCATAGCTACCTTCCAGAAAACGATGTCGGCGCCGACATTTCTGAGTGCAGCTTGCACCAGATCATGGTCGCCTACCGATGCACCGCCAGTCGTGACTATGACGTCCGAAGCCTCCGCTGCGGCGCGTAAGGCAGCCTCCAGCGCGGATATTTCGTCAGCAATAATGCCGCCATTGATTACATCGCAAGAGATTCGGGAAAGCATCGCCGATAACATCACGCTGTTCGACGACGGTATTTGAGCCGTACTGCAAGGGGCACCAGGCGGCACCAGTTCGCTGCCCGAAGCCAGGATAGTTACCTTTGGCCGCCCGCCTACGGTAAGGTGGGCATACCCCGCCATTGCCGCTATCGCGACGCGCCCGGCATTCAACACAACGCCACTTTCAAGCAGCCGGTCGCCATGGGTGAAATCGCCACCTGCCCTGCGGATATGTGCGCCCATCGCTGCCGGGCCTTCGCCAGTCAACAGCAAGTCGCCGTTCTCGCATGCTGCTTCCTCTTGAATCAAGACGCAGTCGGCGCCGGCTGGGACATGTGCGCCGGTAAAAATACGCGCTGCCTGGCCGACATCGAGCGCTCCTTCGAACGGCGAACCCGCCGCGCTTTCACCTATCACGCGCCACGGCCCCGGCATTTCGGCAAAGCGGATGGCATAGCCGTCCATCGCTGAGACGTTTGCGGCTGGCTGTGTGCGGCACGCAATTAGGTCTTTGGCAAGATAATGCCCGACTGCGTCAACCAACGGTAAGGATATGGAAGGCAGCGGAGCGGCGAGCGCCAGCAAACGCGCCTGCGCCTCGTCGACGCCAATCATGCCCGCCAGTCGCCCGACTTGCCGCCGTTTTTCGACAGCAGGCGAATTCCCGACATTACCATAGTTTTGTCAAGCGCCTTGCCCATGTCATAGATGGTCAACAATGCGATCGAAACAGCGGTCATCGCCTCCATTTCCACTCCGGTCTGGCCGGTCAATCGGACCAAAGCGGTGACGCGAATGCCGCCATCCTCGAATACGAAATCAACCGACACTTTGGTCAGCATAAGCGGATGGCACAGCGGGATCAGTTCAGCTGTTTTCTTTGCCGCCATAATTCCTGCAATGCGTGCAGCGGCAAGAACGTCGCCTTTTTTAGCGTTGCCCTCACGGATAGCAGTCAGAGCGTCAGCCGACATCGTAATCCGGCCTTCGGCGACTGCCTCGCGGATCGTGTCGGCCTTCGCGGATACATCGACCATGTGCGCTGCGCCGCTGCCATCGAGGTGAGTAAGTTCGGTCATTGTCCAGTCAAAAGCGCACGAGTCGCCGCTTCGATATTATCCTGCCGCATAAGGCTTTCGCCGACAAGAAAAGTTCGAACCCCCGCCTGCGCCATCCGCCGACAATCGGCATGCGTTGCAATCCCGCTCTCGCACACCAACAACACGTCGTCGGGGACCAAAACGGCCAATCGCTCGGTCGTAGCAAGGTCAACTTCGAATGTTTTCAGGTTTCGGTTATTGATTCCGATCAGCTTCGATGACAGCCGCGACAGCGCGCGTTCCATCTCGTGCTCATCATGGACTTCGACCAGAATATCGAGGCCGTGGGCAAGCGCCGCCTCTTCGATTTCCGCCATTGCCATGTCGTCAAGCGCCGCAACAATGATCAAAATTGCATCTGCCCCCATCGCCCGAGCTTCGACGCATTGCCACGGGTCGACCATGAAATCCTTGCGAATAACGGGCAGGTCACACGCCGAACGCGCCGCGACCAAATAATCCTCGCTCCCCTGAAAGTAAGGGGCATCGGTTAAAACCGACAAGCAAGCGGCCCCGCCTGCCTGATAAGCATAAGCATGCGCTGCCGGATCGAAATTGGATCGGATCAGCCCCTTGGACGGGCTGGCTTTCTTGATCTCGGCGATGAGCGCGAAGCTTTCGGAACCCTCTGCGCGCAAGGCCGCCTCGAATCCCCGCACAGGCGATGGGGCCGGCCAGTGTGCTAGCCCCAATGGTTTACGTGCTGCGACTTCGACGCGTTTCGCAGTGCAGATTTCGGTGAGTTTGTCTGACATCAAAATTTTACCCAACAGTGCAGCAGAGCTTTTGCTAACCCCTTGTCGATGGCTTCGGCGGCTTCTTCGACAGCGCAATGCCAGTCGGCGGCATGGCCTGCAACAATAAGCGCGGCGGCAGCGTTCAGGAGGACGGCGTCGCGGTAGGCGCCGGCCTCTCCGTCAAGCAGGCGAGTGAGCGCAGCCGCGTTGTGGGCGGCGTCCCCGCCCTTTAGCTCTTTGATCGGATGTTTGGACAGGCCTGCGGTTTCGGGGGTAATGCGCTCGACCGCCTGGCCGAGGCGGATCACGCTGCTTGGCCCTGAAATCGACAATTCATCGAGCGGCTCGTCACCTGCCACCAACATGGCGTCATCATAGCCCAACAGATCAAGGGCGCCTGCATAAACGGGCATGAAATCAGGCCGCGCTACGCCAATCAGTTGGCGTTTGACACGTGCCGGGTTGGCCGCCGGGCCAGTGAGATTGAATATCGTGCGCCGCCCGATGGCCTTGCGAATGGACGCAAGTGGACCAAGCGCCGGATGATGCTTTTGGGCAAAAAGGAAACAGATGCCGAGGTCGGCAAGTGTGGCTTCTGCGGTTTCGCTGGCGCGATCAAGGTTTAGACCTAGCGCCTCCAGCGTGTCGGCTGCGCCTGCCTTTGACGACGCCGCGCGGTTGCCGTGCTTGGCAACCGGCACTTCACATGCGGCAACGACGATAGCGACCGCAGTCGAGATATTGAGGCTATGGCTACCATCACCGCCGGTGCCGCAAACGTCGATGGCACCCGCAGGAGCATCGATTGATATCATGCGCTTACGCATTTCGCGTACGGCGGCGGCGATTTCGATACTGGTCTCGTCGCGGTCGGACATAGTAATAAGAAAATGCTGGACGTCGTCAGCGGCGGCCTTGCCGTCGAGGATATTGGCAAAGGCCTCGGCCGCGAGGTCGGCGGTTAACGGGGTTGACGCGTCGGGGAGGGCGGTCACACCCGCTCCCTCACCGTCATCCCGGCAATCCGCATGAAATTCGCCAGCATCGCATGGCCATGTTCGGTGGCGATGCTTTCTGGGTGGAACTGGACGCCGTGAATGGGAAGCGTCGCGTGGCGAAAGCCCATGACGTGACCCCCTTCAACACCAATGGTGTCGCTGGTCGCATTGACGATCAGGCTATCGGGAATGTCCTCGACAATCAGGCTATGATAACGCGTTGCGCGGAAAGGCGAGGGCAGGCCAGTAAACAGCCCGCTGCCGTCATGCGTCACAGCAGAGGTCTTGCCGTGCATCAAACCGCCTCGCGCTACGCGCCCGCCGAAATGTTGGCCGATGGTCTGGTGCCCGAGGCAAACGCCGAGCAAGGGCTTGCCTGCATCGGCGCAGGCGGCAACAAGATCGAGGCTGACACCCGCCTCATTCGGCGTCTTTGGCCCCGGCGAAATCAGAAAAGCTTCAGCGCCGGATGAGAGTGCCTGCCCCGCCGACATATGGTCGTTGCGGACGACCTCGACCTCTGCGCCAAGCTCCATCAGATAATGGACGAGGTTCCAGGTAAAGCTGTCATAATTGTCGATGACCAATATCACTGCCCAAACCCCGCTTCGCTAGCCACCTTCGCCGCCTCGCGCGCTGCCGCGATCAGCGCGCCCGCCTTGGCTTCGCATTCGCGCTGTTCATATTCAGGGTCGCTGTCGGCAACGATGCCAGCGCCCGCTTGCACGTGCATTATGCCGTCCTTGACCACTGCGGTACGCAGCACGATGCAACTGTCCATGTCACCATTCGGGCTAAAGTAACCAACGCCGCCTGCGTAAGCTCCGCGGGTTTCGGGCTCTAATTCGGCGATGATCTCACAAGCGCGGACTTTGGGTGCGCCGCTGACGGTGCCCGCCGGAAACCCTGCGAATAAGGCGTCGACGGCGTCTTTGTCGTCCGCCAATTCGCCGACGACATTGGAGACGATGTGCATCACATGGCTGTAGAATTCGACCATATAGCTATCGGTCACGGTCACGCTGCCGCCCCTGGTGACACGGCCGACATCATTACGGCCAAGGTCGAGCAGCATCAAATGCTCAGCGCGTTCCTTGGGGTCGGCGAGAAGTGACGCACGGTTTTCTGAGTCTTCGATGCTGTTCTTTCCCCGTGGCCTCGTGCCTGCAATGGGCCGGATGGTGACTTCGCCGCCGCGCGCGCGGACGAGGATTTCAGGGCTTGAGCCGACGATAGCGAAATCGGGTAGGTCGAGGAAATACAGGAAGGGCGACGGGTTGATCCGCCGCAGCGCACGATAAAGGTCCATCGGTGGCAACGCAAACGGTGCGGTGAAGCGCTGGGCAAGTACGACCTGAAATATGTCGCCTGCCTCGATATAGTCCTTTGCCCTTGCGACCATTTCACCATAACGGCCGGGCGGCAGGACGGGGGTAAGGAGGATGTCGTCGACTTTTGCTGGTGCTGAGCCGCTGGCGGATTTGGCAGGATGACTGTCAAGCAGACGCTCGGCTGCATCCAGGCGTTCGTTAGCGAGCTCGACTGCCCGGATATCTTCGGTTCCCGTCCATACCGGCGAAACGAGGAACATCTCGTCCTTTAGCCGGTCAAACACGACAATGACTGTTGGCCGCACAAACAGCATGTCGGGCAGATCAAGCGCCGATTGCCCTGCGCGCGGCAGTTTTTCGACCAGCCCAATAGTTTCATAACCGAAATAGCCGACAAGGCAGGCCAAAGCGGGCGGCAGTTCATCCGGCACGTCCATTTGGCACTGTGTCGCCAATGCGCGCAGCGCATCGAGCGCAGGCAATATTTCAGGCGCAAACGCTTCGCGGTCGGTTAGCCAATTCCGGTTGATCTCAGCCTTGTCGCGAGCGGCGCGAAACACCAGATCGGGCGCAATCCCGATCAGACTGTGTCGCCCGCGTGTTTCACCGCCTTCGACGGACTCCAATATGAAATCCCCACGCTCGGCAACAAACAGCTTCAGCGCAGCCGACACCGGGGTTTCGGTATCGGCAATCCTGCGCCTCCAGACCAAAACCGAATTAGTTTCCGTCACGATTTGTCAGGCGGGTACGAAGCTCGGCAATTCCGCCCTCATTCTTTTCAACGCCCACGGCCCTTGCAGCCGACGCGATCAATTGCTGCCCGTATTCCTGCTGCAGCATGCCCGACATTTCTTGCTTGCGTGACTGAAGCATGGCGGCATTGCCACTGGCGTCGCCTTTTATCACATCGGTCAGGTAAACCACATACCATCCACGATTGCCGCTGCCTTGAAGCATCTTTGCCGTACCTTTTTTCATCGCAAACATCAGCGATAATGGCGGCGAAATCGGCTGACCTTCGCGCGATAGGTCAGACCGCGTGCCGTTCACCGTCTCGATTTGCCCGCCTTTCACATTCGCGGCAGCCAGCGCAGCTTGCAATGTTTGGCCACCGTCGACCGCCTTGCGGACCCGGTCGGCAGCAGCACGCGCGCCCTTTGCACCTTCGGCCAGCGCCCATTGTTGCTGCACGATCGGCCGCACAGAGGAAAGCGGCGGCGGGGCGGCCTCGTCAAAGTCGGCGACAGCGATCAGCGCGAACCGCTCGCCCGGGACCAGTTCTACCAATTGCGCTTCGCCGTCGGTCTCAAGCTGAAACGCCGCAGGCAGAATAACCTGCATTTCAGGGATTGGACGATAGGAAGGGTTTGCCGTATTTTGTCCGTTGGCGAGCAGTTTTGGCGAGGTTTCCAGCTTCAGGCCGTTTTGTTTGGCAATATCCGAAATTGTTGCACCGTCGGCAAACGCATCCTCGATTTCAGCAGTCGTTTCCGTCAGCATTTCCTCGCTGCGGGTTTTCAGCAATTCCGCTTCGATTTCCTCACGTGCAGCGGCAAGCGTTTTGGCGGTCATTTGATTAACCGCATCAATCCGGACTACGGCCCAACCCAGCTTGCCGCGTGCCGGAATCGCTAGTCCGCCGCGCGGTGCCGCAAATACCGCGTCTGCGACCGCTGGAGAAGCGCTGCTTGCAAGATCGGCTTTGTTTACGCTTTTGGCAGTTGTCACCGACAAACCCAAGGCATCGGCGACATCGGCCAGCGACTTTCCACCGGCCACTTGCGACATAACCGATTTAGCTGCGGCTTCGGTAGGAACGATGACCTGACTGATGTCTCGCGTTTGCGACGCTGCATATTTGGCGGCATTGGCCTTGTAATAGGCCGCGATGTCGGAATCCGTCGGCTTCGCCTTGGCCGCAATTATCGACTTGTCGAACAACGCATAACTGATGGCCCGTTTTTCAGGAATCGTAAACTTGGCCGCGTTGTCCCGATAATATTTCGCGAGCACCGTTTCTGAGGGCGGAGCGAGGGGAAAGAACGCCGTGGAGGGCAGCACCGCCACTTGCGCCGACCGCTTTTCAAGCATCAGCGACGCATAAGGCAACACAAGACCATCCGGCGCCATTGGCCCGCTGGCTGCGGACGGCAGGATTTGCTGAGCAAACAGATTTTGCGTGATGTCGTCTCGAATGGCTTTTTCGCTAATCCCGATCTGTTGGGCGAACGCACGAAATGCTTCGTCACTGAATTTTCCATCGAGCCCCATGGCACCAGGCAATTTACGGATTTCGGAATCGACAAGGCGTTTGCTGACGGCAACGGCGTATTGTTCACCGAAAACAGCCAGCGCATAACGGTTTATCAGCTGTTCCAGAGTCGAATCGAGCCCGCCACTCTCGACAAAGCCAGTCATATCCAGTGTCGGATTATTCTGACGTTCGGCCTTTAACCGGTTTTCCAGAGCGTCATTCAACTCGCCAAGGGTTACGTTCTGATTACCCACGCGAGCAACGTTTCCTCCGCTAAGGCCGCCGAAGCTGCCCGACCCAGTCACATCGCCGAGGGCAAAGGCCACGGCGATCATCCCGACGAAGATCAGCGCGATCAATGCCCCGAATTTCGAATTAATGAGCGAACGAATGAAACTGATCATGAACCACGATATCCCGATGAAATGGGCGGCAACCCATGTTTGCGAGCCGCTTTAGGCGGCAAGACGGCGGCAATCAAGCGATAGACTTGCCGCAGTGGCGGAAACAAGGGCATAGCAGGTGAAGGATTCGAGGGAATATGTCAGAGGGGTTTCAATGCGTAAATATATCGTAGGCAACTGGAAAATGAATGGGACGTCTGCCGATCTGCCGGAAATTTCGGCGATTGCCGCAGCAGCGGGCCGTCACGCTGCCGCCAATGTCGCAATCTGCCTGCCGGCGACGTTGATCAGCCGGGCATCGCAGGCCGCCGACGGTTTTGCAATCGGAGGTCAAGATTGCCACGAGGCCGACACAGGCGCGCACACGGGATGCGTTTCTGCCGCGATGCTGGTCGACGCAGGCGCCAGCGTCACGGTGATCGGTCATAGCGAGCGCAGAGCCGACCAACACGAACGCGACGCGGAAATCCGTGGCAAATCGCTTGCTGCTCATGCCGCCGGGCTAAATGCTATCGTGTGCGTCGGCGAAACGCTGGAAGAGCGGGATGCGGGCAATGCCCTTCGCATCGTGCTCGCGCAAATTGAACAATCGCTACCTAATAATACCGCAAGCGACTGGCTCGCCATTGCCTATGAACCCGTCTGGGCAATCGGCACCGGCCGGATTCCCGAGGCGATCGACGTTGCCGACATGCATGCCGCGATCCGGAAGCATTTGGTGACGCGTTTCGGTCCGGACGGAAACGCGGTTCGCATATTGTACGGTGGTTCAATGAACGCCGACAATGCCGCGATGTTGCTGGCCATCGATAATGTAGATGGCGGCCTGATTGGCGGCGCAAGCCTGACTGCTGCGAAATTCGAACCGATTATGGCCGCTGCAGCCGCGCTTGGCGATTAGCGTTCGATCGGTCACACAAGATCATTGAAGATTGCCCGGCCACTCGCTATGTGGGCCGCATCAACGGCGGACTGCCGGTCATTTTCATTCGGAATTTCTCATGGGCGTTTTTCACTTTCTCATTGTTGTTCAGGCCATCATCGCCGCATCGCTGGTCGGCGTTATCTTGATGCAACGTTCTGAGGGCGGCGGCCTTGGCATGGGCGGTAGTCCGTCCGGCTTGATGTCAGCACGTGGCGCAGCCGACTTTCTGACACGCACGACAACGATCCTTGCGACATTATTCGTGCTGTTGTCGATTTCATTGGCGTTTGTCGCGGCCAGAGAAGGTGGAACGAGCACGATCGATACGTCGCTTCAGCGGACCGAAGTCCCCGCAACTCAGACCGCTCCTGCTGCTGGCACTCCACCTGCACCGACGCCCGTTGATAAGGCGGCGCCCACTACAGAAGTTCCGCTCGATAAATAAAATCGCGATCGGTCAAAGGCGGTTTTGCACATATTTATTTAGGCTTCGGGGATTCGCCCGCTTGTCTTTTGTCACAAACGCGCTTTAAGCCT
>JANOPT010000175.1:0-3709 GCA_031421975.1 Sphingomonadales bacterium
CCTGGAATTCGCCAATCACGCGGTCGAACTGCTTGCGGGTTTTCAAATAGTCGAACGTGATATCCATCGCACCGGTACCAACGCCGACCATTTCCGCCGCCGCGCCAACGCGTCCGGCGTCGAGTATCTTGGAGAGCACCGCCCATCCGCCATCGACTTCACCGATCACCGCGTCGGCATCGACGTGAACGCCGTCGAGCGTGACATGCGCCGCCATTGCCGAATCGACCAGCCGCGCAGATTCCATCGACATTCCGGCTGCATCCTTTTCGACCGCAAACAGCGTTAGACCATCGGTCTCGCCTGCCGCACCGGCTGTGCGCGCCGCGACGATAAGCATGTCCGACGACGCGCCTTGGACCACGAACTGTTTCAGCCCGGAAAGCTTGAACCCATTGCCGCTACGTTCGGCTTTGCAGGCGATCTTTTCGGGCCGGTGCTTGACCCCTTCGTCAATCGCCAGGCCAATGACGGTTTCGCCAGCCAAGATGCCCGGAAACCAGCGCTCGCGCATCGCCTTGTCGGCAAGCTTCAGCGCCTCGACCGCTGCGACCGACGTCGACAGGAACGGCGAAGGCGACAGGTTGCGGCCAATCTCTTCGAGCACGATGCCAGCTTCAATATGCCCCATCCCCATGCCGCCATCGGCTTCAGGGATCAGGATGCCGGTGAAGCCCATTTCGGCGAACTGCTTCCACAGATCGTGCGAAAAGCCGTCCTTGCATTCCATATCGCGATATTTGCGGAAATGCGTCGTGGGCGCTTCGGACTTCATAAAGTCGCGCGCGCTGTCGCGGAGCATCGTCTGGTCGTCGTTCAACGTCATCGCCATGACTTAAGCTCCCGGCATTTCGAGGATACGTTTGGACACGACGTTCAGCATAACTTCGCTGGTGCCGCCCTCAATGCTGTTTGCCTTCGTCCGCAGCCAGTTGCGCGCCTTCGACCCACCGTTCGACCGCTCGCTATCCCATTCCAACGCCTGAGAACCGCCAATCGACATCACCAGCTCATTGCGCTTCTTGTTCAGTTCGGTCCCGACATATTTCATCAGGTTCGAATAGGCAGGATGCGCGGTGCCAGATTTCCATTCGTCCATGAAGCGCTCGCCATGCGCGCGGAAGGTCAAGTTTTCGACATCGAACAACGCCATCTGCGCGCGCAATACCGGTTCCTCACTCAGCACCGCCTTCATAGCCGCGCCAATCGAGGTCACCCCGCCATCGCCGCCCATACCCGAGATCATCTCGCGCTCATGGCCCAGCAAATATTTCGCCACGTCCCAGCCGCGACCTTGCTCGCCGACAATCTGATGCTTGGGCACAACAACATTGTCGAAGAAGGTTTCGCAAAACGGCGAGTTGCCCGAAATCAGCTTGATTGGCTTCGTTGAAACGCCCGGCGTCTCCATGTCGAACAGCAGGAAACTGATGCCTTGATATTTGTTGGTCTTGTCTGTGCGGACGAGGCAGAAAATCCAGTCGGCCTGATCGGCATAGCTGGTCCAGATTTTCTGGCCGTTGACGACCCAGTGATCGCCGCGCTCTGGATCAGTTCTGGCCTCGCCAAAGGTCTGCATCGATACAAGGTCGCTGCCTGCGCCGGGTTCGGAATAACCCTGACACCAGCGGATTTTGCCCCACGCGATTTCGTTGAGATAATGCACCTTCTGCTCTTCGCTGCCGAACTTGAGCAAAGCAGGTCCAAGCATCCAGATGCCGAAGCTGTTCAGCGGACTGCGGCAACCGAGTTTCGCCATTTCCTGCCGCAGTATTTTGGCTTCCGCCGCTGACAGTCCTGCGCCGCCATAGGCTTTAGGCCAATCGGGAACGGTGTAGCCCTTGGCCGCGCAGCGCTCCATCCACTGCTTTTGCGCTTCGGATTGAAACACAAACTTCCGCCCGCCCCAGCATACATCCTCGTCACCTTTCGCTGGCGTACGCATTTCGGGCGGACAGTTTTCTTCGAGCCAGGCGCGCGTTTCGGCGCGGAATGTTTCAAGGTCGGACATGATGCTCTCCTATTAATTGCTTGGCTAAATTTTGGGCTGCAGTGCGCCGAAACGCAAGCGCTTATCGGCAGGCAATGCTTGCCGTAACGTCAAAGCGGTGCCGATTGACAGGCGGGGTGTCAGCCCTAGCATGCGGCGTCAAGAGGAGTGTTCGGTTATGCGATTCGTCGCCAAAAAAGCATTTTTGCGCGCCGTATGACAACCGCCGATAGCCTTCCCGCTCCGCTGAAGATTTTTCATGGGTTAGGTGCCGTAGCTTATGGCATCAAGGACAATGGCTTTTCGGTCTTCCTGCTCATTTTCTATAATCAGGTCATGGGGCTGGATGCTGGATTGGTCGGCACGGTCATCATGGCCGCGCTGATATTCGATGCACTTGCCGACCCTATCATAGGCGAATTGAGTGACCGCACGCAAAGCCGCTGGGGCCGCCGCCTTCCTTGGCTCTATTCTGCCGCTATTCCCGTTGGCATTGCATGGATGCTGCTGTGGCATCCACCCGAAATGGGCGATACGGGTACGCTTATCTGGTTATTCGGAACGGCGCTATTGGCGCGTTTCCTGATTGCGATGTGCGAGATTCCATCGATCGCGCTCGTACCCGAAATCACACCCGATTATGACGAGCGCACGATATTGATGCGATACCGTTTGCTGTTCGCCTGGGGCGGCGGTTTACTGATATTGATCGTGGCTTATGGCGTGTTTTTTACTGGCGCTGATGGAGTCAGCAATCGCGACGGCTACGATGGCTATTCGCTGATCGGAGCGTTGATCATGACTGGGTCGGTGTTGCTCTCCGCCTTCGCCCAGCACCGCTATGTCGCAAAACCTTCGCCCGCAGCGCGTCCGGCGCACAGTCTTGGCCAAGCGCTGTTTGAAATGCGTGAAACCTTGTCCAACCGCGCGTTTGTCATTCTCGCGTTCGCCGCGCTGTTTGGCCTGATCAACCAAGGAATGACCTTTGCGCTCAGCAACTACTTGCTGGCCTATATATGGCAATTCGAGCGGATGGAGTTTCTGTATTACGCGCTGGTTTTGTTTGCGAGCGTGGTAATCGCCTTTCTGTTGGTCCCGGCGATTTCCGAACGTTACGGCAAAAAGGGCGGTGCCATCCGTTTGGCCATCATAACATTGACGCTGAACCTTGCGCTATATTGCTGCTATATTTTTGGCTTCGTGCCGGGCGGCATCGGCAATCCATCGCCGCTGTTCATGTTCGGCTTTGTCATTTTTGCCAACGCTGCGGCTGTCGGAATGATGATCCTGACAAATTCGATGTTTGCCGATGTGGTCGAGGCTTCTCAAGCTGAAACAGGACGACGATCGGAAGGGCTGTTCTTTGCCGGATATTTTTTCACGCAGAAATGCGCGGTTGGGATCGGGACATTCGTGGCAGGAATGATCCTGACATTTTCGGCCTTCCCTGAAAAAGCGGTTGCGGGGCAAGTAGAAAACGCCGTGTTGAACCAGTTTGCGCTTTACTACGTTTTGGCGCTGCTGGTGATCGGCATCATCGGCCTTTCCATTCTGCGCCATTTCCCGATTTCGCGTGAAAGCCATAATGAACGACTACGCGTCTTGAACACATCGGCCAAGTCTGCCAGTTAAGCGCGCAATTAAATTTAAGAGAGGATAGCGAGTCATGGATTTCGATCTCACCGAAAAGCAAACCTATTGGCGCGACCGGATCCGCGA
>JANOPT010000176.1:0-26562 GCA_031421975.1 Sphingomonadales bacterium
CCTGCGGCCATGCCGGGCTGCCAGATAAACGCACCATCGCTCGTTTTGAACTTGCGGATTGTCGCTAGCGTCGAGGCATTCATCACCCAGCTTGCGCCCTGCCGATAAGGCGCGCGCAAGGCGTGGACCAACTCGACCAATTTGTCCTGCGGATTGGTTGCAACAAACCCGCCTGCCGCACCCGCAGCAACATATTGCAACGTGCCGAACGGCCTCGTCGTATCGCCCGTGACGGCGGTTGGCGATGTCAGGAAACCCTTTGGCTTGTTCGTTCCGTTGCCGTTCACAAACGCTGCGCCCTCCGCCTTGGCAAATTCGGTCGCGATTTCGCCAGCCAGCCAGCCTTCGACATCGAACGCGGCGTCATCCAGCATCGCCTGTGTCGCGGCAGGGTTGGCATAAAGCTCCCCGAAACTCGGAACGATCTCGTTGAATGTCGGTGTGGCCGTTTCAGGCCGCGTCGCCGTTTCCGACGCCCAACCCGACGTTACACCATTTTGGGTCACCAGCTTGCGATATCCCGAAGAGCCAACCCGCACGACATTGGCAATCGCGCGGATCGGCGAGATACCCTTCAGGGTCGCATCGATAATTTCGTCGATTTCGCGTGGCACCGCATATCCGCCGTCGGTTGCTACCGCTCCGGAAAAGCTTTTGAGCTCGACATCCGATCCGCGCCGCAAATAGCCATTGACGAACGCCGCCTTGGCAGGGTCGGCAATCCGCGCACCCGACAGCACGGGACGGGTTACGCCCGCGCTTGCCGCAGCATCATCGAATACGGCATCGAGCGGATCGGCTTTGGTTTCATAATCCATTTCATTCTCCTTGTGTTGGTTCGTCTGGAATCTCGACCGCGAGCACCCGCGCGAGCGGCTGCATGGGGTGGGTGACGACGCTTATTTCGATAAGGTCGAGGTCAATAAGTTCACGATATGTTCTGTCGCCTTTGGCGGCGGTCATGCCCCGGACGCGATATCCGAATGACAATCCTGCGCCCGTCCGCACCGGCACGCCGTCGTCGATCTGTGCAATAACGCGTAGCCCGCGCTCGTCTTCGAACAGGCTCTCGACAAAGCCGATCCGTCGGCCAGTGTCATGCTGCCACAATAACGGCAGCGCCGCCTTGGCCGCACGGGCAAATGCACCCTTGCGAACAATATCTCCGCCATTGTCGGGCGCATCGAAAATCGCTGCATAGCCCGCAAGACGCCTCGTCTGTGGGTTGCATGCCGACGCCGGGACGAGGTCGGCGGTCATTGGCTCACCAGCCCGACAAGCCCAAGCTTTACCGCCAGTCCGATAAGCAATACCGCCAGCCCCATCCGGACGACCCAACCGATCGCCGCTTTGCGGGCGGACCTTTTGGCATCTCGCCAGGCCGACAACAGCTCACGCAGTTCGTTCATATCCTTTGCCGCGCCGGCATCATCCAGCCCAAGCCGTGCCAGCGCCCGGCGCGCGCCGGTTTCCGAAGCGCGCTCGATCATTTGCTGCAAATTATCGTTCGTCATGATGTCACTCCAACCATTGCGCGTTTTTCTTCCGGGCTAAGAAAGTCGGCAGCACTGACCTGCGCCCACAACCGCTCGCGATCGTCGGCCAGCGCCGGAATTGCGTCGAGATCGATGCCAAGCTCCAGTGCGTCGAACCAGGGTCGCAACCCCTCGGCAAGCGCGTCCAGAATCTTGCGCGCCAAGGGCAATATGCCCTGGCTCCACAAAGCCCGATTGGCCTCTCGATAGTTGGCGTAGGTCGAATCGCCCGGCAGCCCAAGCAGCACTGGCGGCACGCCGAATGCCAGCGCAATTTCGCGCGCTGCCGATTCCTTCAGGCCGGCAAAATCCATTTCCGCAGGCGTCAGCGCCATCGCTTGCCACTTCATGCCACCTTCGAGCAGCATTGGCCGCCCGGCATTACCCGCACCCTGAAAACTTGCGGCCAGCTCTTCTTTCAGCCGTCCATATTGTTCGCCGGTCAGCGTCCCCGTGTCACCCGCCTCATAAACCAAAGCCCCCGACGGTCGCGCCGCATTGTCCAGCAATGCCTTGTTCCATTTCGTCGCCGCATTGTGGATCGCAACTGCACCCGATGCTGCGCCAAGGCAGCCAAGCCCGTAATGGTCGTCGAGCGGGTGCATCGAACGGATATGAATAACGGCGTCGGCGGGCAACCGGCTCGCCACTTCGCCCGCCTTGTAGACATAGGCCACTGGCCAGCCACGAACGTCCGCCTCGACGGTAACGCGTTCTGGCCGAAGCGCAAACAGCTCGCACGGGCTGCCGTCCAAGCCCGGCAAAATCTCGACATAGGCATTGCCATGCAACAGCAGATGCGCCGCCACCGTCTCGATCAGCGCCTGACCGGCCGATGTGGCTTTGACCAGCGCCAGCGCGTCTTGGTCGGTCGATGTCAAAGGCGCCGAAGCCAACCCCTCCGCCACCAGCCGCACCGCCCGCTGGGCAATCGCGTTATTGAGATATCCCTCGCGCAGCTGCTGTTCATAAGACCGAGGCCATTCGCCGAGACTGGCTGCGCCAAAGGTGCGAATTCCCGACAAACGGTCTTGCTGCACACGCGCTTTAGCCGGACGCAGCAAGCCACGCCCGGTTGATTTCCAACCGAAGATATTCATTTTTCGTTCCTAAAGCATTGTTGAGTTGGGTTGCCGCTGCCCCGCCGCAGAGTGACTCACATCATGCCCGTCGCCATCATCAGCCGCCCGGGGCATAATTATTTCCTTTCGCGCAAACAAAAAGGGCCGGAGATTTCTCTCCAGCCCGTTATAACTGTTCGCACTCAGGCGAAGCGGCCCGGTTGCGAATCACATTTTTCGACTATGCCTAACTCTAACCAAAGAGCGTCGCGATGTCAATATATTTTTACCGATATGGTTATAATCTTTTTCGATATGCCGCGTTTGAACGCGCTGCAAAGCAGGATGCCGCCGTTTTACGGCGCATGATCGTCTCGGCTTCGCCCTAATCGGTTTCGGCAGGCTTAGCTTCACCGGCAAGCAGGATAGCTGAAACTTCCTCCATACTGCCAGTAACCAGCAGTGGCGCTCCGCCAACCATGCCTACTTGAGTCTGGCCGTTCTCGGCCGTGCGAAGCCATGCGACGTTGGCGGCAACGACCATGAAGTTTCCGCCGCGT
Organism: Sphingomonadales bacterium; assembly: GCA_031421975.1. GTDB lineage: Bacteria > Pseudomonadota > Alphaproteobacteria > Sphingomonadales > Sphingomonadaceae > Sphingorhabdus_B. The sequence goes on from JANOPT010000176.1 coordinate 3,157, forward strand.
GAATTAAGGGCAATGAATTTCATAATTTAGATGTCCTGACGCAATGACATTTACCCGACAGTTATGCGATTCGGATTAACGCTCCTGGCAACTTGCACCTGCAATCACACCGCCTGCGGACGCACCCGGAATGAAGCAGCGTGATTCTGGCCCTCGCTCTACGCGCGGAACATATTCACCCTGACCCGGTTATCTGCCGCAAAAGGGAGAATATGACATGATCGAAGAGCGCATCACCGAAACTACCAATGACCAGGGCAATGTGGTCGAGCGAACAATTGAACGCGAAACCGCGCCTGCGCCCATCACCGTCAATACCGCACCTGCGTCAACGGGCGGCTCGACTGGCTTTATTTTTGTTATTCTGCTGCTCGCGCTGGTTGTGGGCGGTTATTTCTTTTTCGCGAACAGCGATAGCGAAGTTCGCAAAGACGACGCCATTGCAGAAGCTGCCGACAATGTCGGCGCAGCCGCTGAAAAAGCGGGCAATGCCGTTGAAAAGGCAGCCGACAAACTCGCCAATTAACCGACTGCAGCTTTGCGCTGCGGCAAACAAGGTCGCGTCCAGGTTCCGTCCCTCCCCGGAACCTGGCGCGCCTTCCGTTGGTGTGGGCATATAAGCGCGATCTGCGAAAATTTCAGCCTTTGCCCAAATTGCAAAAGCCCGCCATAACAACCCGCTAATGTTCTAAGAGGGCGTTTTGGGTACGACACTGCTTCTGGTTCTGGCCATATTTGCGCTCGGGTTCATGTTGTACCTGACACGGGCCGACGTGAAATTTTTACATCGCCGGATTGACGAGCTCGAAAGCCGCGGCGTGGTGCTCGATAATGCCCCGACAATAAAGCCTGCCCCTGTTGTTGCCAAAGCCAAATCGACTGCGGTTGTAACGACTCAAGTACCATTGCCTCCCGCGCGCCTGGTGCAGAATGAACCCGTTCCGGATACCCCGCGCCGCGCATCACGATTGGCCGACCTAAATTTTGAAAGCCTCGTCGGCGGTAAATTGCCGATCTGGATCGGTGGCGTTGCGTTGGTATTCGCTGGGTTCTTTCTAGTCCGTTACACGATCGAGGCGGGATTGTTCGGCCCTGCAGCGCGCGCCATCACCGCTACGCTATTCGCCCTTGTTATGATCGCGATCAGCGAACTGGGCGGCCGGTTGCCCAAGATCGGTGCCAGTTTCACCGCCGATCCGCGTATCGGGCAAAGCCTTGCCGGTGCAGGCGTTGCGACACTGTACGGCACGTTATATATGGCGGCCGAGATTTACGGTTTGATAGGCATCGGCGCTGCCTTCATGCTCGTCGTGATTGCCACTGCCATCGCCTTTGCACTGTCGCTGCGGCACGGACCACCAACCGCGTTGATGGGCCTCATCGGCGGTTTTGCAGCGCCATGGGTTGCCGGCATGGGGGCAAGCAATCTGCCGACGCTGCTGCTGTATCTGGCGGTATTTGTAGCAGCGCTGTTCGGGCTTGCGATCTGGCGCCGCTGGCTTTGGCTGCTCGTCCTGGCGTCGGGCGGCGGGCTCGCGTGGAGCCTGGCAATGCTTGTAACGGCCAACGGCAATCTCGGTCTGCTGGGAGGCTTCATCGCCGTCACCGGGGGCGGCGCATTGCTTGCCGCAAACCGCTTTAGCAGTAGCAACGGCATCTGGTACCAACTGGCGCGCTTTGCCCCGATGGCACTGGCGCTTGTCCAGTTGACCCTGCTGCTGCCCAAAGCCGATTTTTCGACCGTCGCGTGGCTGTTCTACTTTGCGCTTTCGATCCTTGCGATCATTCTTGCCTGGCGTGACAAGTCTTTGCTGCCGCTGGTGGCGGCGGCGCTGCTGCTGGCGATTGTGCCGCTTGGCCTTGCGTGGAGCAACAGCGGAGCAAGCAACGCCAACATTGCAGTTGCGCTCGCCATCGCCGCGCTTTTTGGCCTTGCCGGTCACATCCGCGCGCGGCAATCCACCGACGCCGCCTTATACTGGGCGATCATCGGCCTGTTGGCGCCGGTTCTATGCTGGTTTGCTGCATCGCTGTCTTATGCGTTCGATGCGGACCGTGAATGGGGCCTGTTGGCCGCAATCATTGCGCTGCCGGCTGCTTTTACGGCATGGCAATGGCACGCACAGCAACGCCCCGAACCATTACAGCCGTGGGCAACCGCGACATCGGCGCTGATGATGTGGCTGGCGTTCATTCTTCTGATCGACGATCAATGGTCGGCCAGTTATAGTGCAGTCATTGCGCTGGGCATCGCCGCCTGGGCCAGGGTTACCGGCGGCAAATGGGAACGGCGCCTAAGCTTGATTCCGCTTGGCATCGCGATGATCCTGCTCAGCGGGCTGTCATACCGGTTCTTCGATGCGATCGGTGCGTCGCTATCCGGCGTCGGCGCGTATTTCGACCGGCTGCCTGCCGTTGCCAAATCGGTTCAGACTACGCTGGTTCCTGCGGTCATTATCGCCGCCATCGCCTGGAGCGCGCGGTTTGCATCGGGACGCCGGACCCGCGCGCTGGCCCTGACGGTCGGCGGCGCTGGAATCACGGCGTTTGCCTGGCTGCTGGCAAAACAGGTGGCGGCTATCGTGTCGCCGTCGGACTTTATCCGCCTTGGCTTTGCCGAGCGCGCCATATTTACGCAGGCGCTGTTCGCACTCGGCTGGCTTTGCCTGGCAGAGTTTCGTAAACACCCCGACTGGTCATCGCTTCGCGTTGCAGGCTGGATAATATCGGCCCTGGCGTTGTTCCGTTTTATCTGGTTCGACCTTCTCATCCACAATCCGGTGGTGGATCCACAAGCGGTTGGCCCGGTCATCATTGCAAACCTGCTCACCGGACATCTTGCGCTGTTGGCGTTCTGGCTCTGGATGCTGACGGCAAATGTACCGCAGCGCCTAATCCCTGCGGTACGGGGTCTGTCGCTGGGCGCCATCATCCTGATGATTCTTGCAACCATAAGGCAGGCTGTTCAGGGCAATCTGGTATTCGGTGCCACCATCGCAACCGGCGAAAATTACCTATACTCGGCCGGCCTGCTGACGCTCGCGATCGGCTGGCTGATCCTGGGAATACAGCGCAGCAGCAAATGGCTGCGGGTGGCGGGGCTTTCTTTGCTGACCGCGGTGACACTGAAGGTGTTCCTTATCGATGCGGCGGCATTGACTGGATTGCTCCGCATCCTCTCGTTCCTTGGCCTTGGCATCGCGCTGATCGGTATTGGCTGGGCATATGGCCGCGTGATGGGTGTCGTCCGCGACAAAGATGACGCCGTGGCGTGATGCTGCCGGAACAAGCCGCGCGCTTATCGGTTCTGCTTCGCAAGGAGTGTGTCATGACGACGATATTGGACATTACAGGCAAGCCGTTACCACCGCGCAACCGCGCCAAAAGCCGGTTGCAGGTACAGGACATGCGTGACCTGTTGAAAATATTCATCGTTCTGATGATGATCGTCACCGGCTATTTCCTGTTCGCCCCGGCCCGCGACGCGGCACAGGAACTGCGCGTCGCCGCAGCCCAAAAACAACAGGCCTGAAGTCAAAAGCTTGGACAAAGTGCGCGGTGCTTACTACCGACGCCAGCAATGCTAAAACGCCTTTATGACTGGATGATGGAAAAGGCGGGGCATGCCCACGCCGTGCGCTGGCTATTCCTGTTTTCTTTTATCGAATCGAGCTTTTTCCCGATTCCGCCCCACCCGTTGCTTGGACTGATGTGCCTCGCCCGGCCTGACAAGGCGTTGCGATATGGCGCGGTCTGTACGCTGGCTTCGGTGCTGGGCGGACTGTTTGGCTATGCCATTGGTTATTTTGCTTATGAAACGATAGGCGTGTCCTTGTTAAAAGCGCTTGGTCTTTGGGACAGCTTCCCTGCCGCAGCGTGCTATTTACGCGAGTTCGGCGCTGAAATCATCCTGGTCAAAGGGGCAACGCCCATCCCGTTCAAGCTGCTGACGCTGACGGCCGGGTTCATCCATATGGACTTGTTCACATTTGTCTGGGCAAGTGTCCTCAGCCGTGCGTTCCAGTTCATGCTGGTCGGTTTCCTGTTCTGGAAATTCGGACGTCCGATCAAGGCGTTCATCGACAAATATCTGGCCTGGGTGACTGCGGCTTTTCTGGTCGCGGTGGTCGGCGGTTTCATCGCATTCACGTTGCTGGCTGGCAGCGGTGGCGAAAAAGCCGATGCTTGTTCGGCCGCAACCTCGACAGAAAAAATGCGCTGACGGCTTAGGCTGTTGTTAAGTCACGCTCTGCTATAGCCAATGGGTAGTTTGAAGGTGAGGCATGGACAACAGCTCGCGTAATATCGTCATATTCATCGCAACCATCACGATTTCGGCGTTGATCCTGATGGCGGCCTATCAATATCGCGACGTGTTGACCAAACCCCAAGCCGCGCCTGTACCACAAACCCAGGCAGTGCCGCTCGCGCCCGTCGATCAAGCGGCGCTCGATCCCGACAGTTTGGGCGAGGCGGAGGAATTACCCGAAGAAGACGGCTTTCCGATGATGGGCGAGCCAACGGTCAATATCGATCAAAGCAGCAATGCCGCGCAATATAACGCGGCGGCACAAGCGCCCGAACCGCAAGCCGACCCACTGGCCGAACCCCCGGCAGAATCAGCCGCGATTACGGACCCCTATGTTGCGAATAACTGAGAGTCGTCGGCAAAGGCCTTGAACTCGAGTGCGTTACCACTGGGATCGTAAAAAAACATCGTCGCTTGTTCGCCAGTTTCGCCTTTGAACCGGATATGCGGTTCGATGCCGAATATGGTGCCTGCCGCCTTCAACCGCTGCGCTAGTTCTTCCCATTGCGGCATTGCCAACACGATACCGAAATGCGGCACCGGCACTTCATGGCCGTCAACGGAATTATGCGCCGCCACGGCCCGCGCCGAAATATCGAGATGCGCGACGATCTGGTGCCCGTAAAAGTTAAAATCGATCCAGTGATCGGACGACCGCCCTTCGTCGCAGCCCATCGCTTCGCCGTAGAAGGCGCGGGCCGCTGCAAGGTCATGGACCGGAAACGCGAGATGGAATGGCCGCAGAGTCATTTCGCTTTAACCGGTGTAGGCAGCGGGGCATCGGCGGCGTCCGCGATTACGAGCTCGGCTTTCATTTGCCTGATGCAGGAGGATTTGTCGTTGACCATAATTTGCCCGACACGCGCCTTTGCGGCTTCAATCATTGCAAGCGCCACGACTTCACGTGGCTGGCCGGTTTCCTGCACAATACGTGCGCCCACAATTCCTGCCCATCGTTTTCCATCCGCAGGCAACGACGCATCGTGAGGTTCGCCGCGCTTTTGTTCTTCGGCGATAACGGCAATTTCTACGACACAAAAAATATCGCGCTGATGGGCGTCTGTTAGCGTAATTGACGCGGCGAGGGCGAGGGCGAAAATGAGCATCTCGCCGGACTAACAGCAGCAGCATGAACCGAAAGCAACTGAAATTTTTATCACGCAAAGCCGCAAAGACACCAAGGGCCGGGGGACAAGCCCCATCTCTCCTTCAGGGGAGAGGGTATGAAGCCTTATGAGCGAAGCGAATTAGGCGAAGTTGGAGAGGGGCTCGCCCCAACGATAGCGCACAGCCCCTCTCCGCTGCGACTAACGAGCAAGCTCGTAAGTCTCGCTCCTCTCCCCTGAAGGAGAGATGGGATTAGCCTACAACGACCGATTGCATTTGTCATAGTCCGTCGGCAAAGACGGCGCCGTGCAGAAAATTTCCGGTATCTTGCAAAAATTTCCCCGCCTGACCGCGCTTGTTGCGGGCGTGGTGTCTGCGACCGGTTTCGAACCATGGGGCCTGTGGCCACTGACCCTTATCTGTTTTGCTGTGCTGATCCATTTGATGGCACAGTCGCGCAGCGCAAAGCGTGCCTTCATGATCGGCTGGTTGTTCGGGGTCGGGCATTTCTCGTTCGGCAATCAGTGGATCGCAGTCGCCTTCACCTTCCAGGCGGCGATGCCGATCTGGCTGGGATATGTCGCGGTGGTCGCGTTGTCGCTGTATCTGGCGGTCTACCCCGCGCTGGCGGCATGGGCGGCCTGGTGGGCTTGGAAAAAGCTCCTCCCCTCCCCTGAAGGAGAGGGGCTCAGTATTTCCCTCATACTCGCCTTTGCCGCTTTCTGGATCATCACCGAATGGCTGAGAAGCTGGGTATTTACCGGCTATGTCTGGAATCCGCTGGCGGTCATCACGATGGCGGAAACGGCAACGCCTGCAACGGTCGTTGGCACCTATGGCCTGTCGGGCATGTTGGTGGCGCTCAGTAGTCTGTTACTGCTGCTGCTTGAGAGGCAATGGCGCAACAGCGCGATCATCGGCGGGATGCTTGCCGTCATGTGGGTTGCCTCGTTACTGACATCGATGAACAGCAGCGTCGTCGCCGCAGTGAACAGCAAGGGTGCCGGGCGACCGTCTCTCACTATCACCCAACCCAACATCAGCCAAGCCGACAAATATGCCCCAGGTTATGAGGCGATCAACTTTACCAAGCTGGCGATGAACACCCGCCCGTTGCCGAACCAAGGCCCTCGCCTCATCCTCTGGCCCGAGGCAGCGATCCCCGATTATCTGGAAGATGGTTATCCCTTCCGCTATTACCAGTTCCAGCCCGGCGAAAGCGCCGTAGATGCGCGCCAGCGGCTCACGAGCTTGATGGGCGAAGGCGATGTGCTGGTCACCGGCGCGAACCGGCTGGTGATCGACAAGGGCCAGCTTGTTGCCGCGCGCAACAGCGTGTCCGCGCTCGATTCAAACGGCAAATTGCTTGGCCATTATGACAAGGCCCATCTGGTGCCTTACGGCGAATATCTGCCGCTGCCGTGGCTATTGCGCCCACTCGGGCTGGCGCGGCTGGTGCCGGGCGATCTGGATTTCTGGCCGGGGCCGGGGCCGCAGACCTTGACGGTCAAGGTGGGGGGAAAGCCGGTCAAGGTCGGCCTGCAAATCTGCTACGAGATCATCTTTTCGGGTCAAGTTGTTGACCCGAAAAACCGCCCAGATTTCATCTTCAATCCGTCGAACGATTCATGGTTCGGCACTATCGGCCCGCCGCAGTTTCTGGCCCAAGCCCGGCTGCGCGCGATCGAGGAGGGGCTGCCCGTGGTGCGCGCGACGCCGACCGGGATCAGCGCGATAATCGATGCCGACGGGCGGATCGTCGAAAGCGTACGTCTGGGCAAAGCGGGACGAATCGACGCGCCCTTACCTGTCGCCAAAGCACCGACATTGTTTGCCCGCTTCGGCAATATTCTGCCGCTTGGTTTTGCTGTGCTGCTTATCGCTGTTGCACTGTTACCGCTTGCCCGGCGTCGGGCTTCCGGCTAAGGGCGCGGCTCGATATAAAGAATTCTTTATACGCAGACACAGCCAAATGACTGGAAAAACCATGCGCACCAATTACCTGTTTACGTCCGAATCCGTGTCCGAAGGGCATCCAGACAAGGTTGCCGATCAGATATCGGACTCGATTGTCGATCTGTTCCTGGCCAAAGACCCGGAGGCGCGCATCGCCTGCGAAACGCTGACCACGACTCAATTGGTGGTGCTTGCAGGAGAAATTCGTGGCCGCGGTATCATGGATGAAGCCGGCAACTGGGCTGCTGGTGTCAAGGAAGAGGTCGAGGCGACCGTCCGCCGCACCGTCAGGGAAATCGGCTATGAGCAGGACGGTTTCCACTGGGAGACGCTGCGCTTTGAAAACAACCTCCACCCGCAATCCGCGCATATCGCGCAGGGCGTCGATGCCTCGGGCAACAAGGATGAAGGCGCGGGCGACCAGGGCATCATGTTCGGCTATGCCTCGACCGAAACCCCCGACCTCATGCCCGCAACGCTTGATTACAGCCACAAAATCCTTGAACGGATGGCGGCGGACCGTCATTCGGGCGCGGCGCCGTTCCTTGAACCCGACGCCAAGAGCCAGGTGACGCTGCGCTATGACGGCGAAGGAAAGCCGGTTGCCGCAACCGCCATCGTCGTCTCGACCCAGCACGCCAAAGGTTATGACGAGGGGGAAAAGGAAGCCGAGTTGCACGCCTATGTGAGGGGCGTCATAGCTGACCTGTTGCCGGCCAGCTTGCTTGTGGATACCGAATATCACATCAACCCCACGGGCAGCTTCGAAATCGGCGGCCCTGACGGTGATGCCGGCCTGACGGGGCGCAAAATTATTGTCGATACTTATGGCGGCGCTGCTCCGCATGGCGGCGGCGCATTTTCGGGCAAGGACCCGACCAAGGTCGATCGTTCGGCTGCTTATATCACGCGTTATCTTGCCAAGAATATCGTCGCCGCCGGGTACGCGACGCGCTGCACCATTCAGCTTGCCTATGCCATCGGCGTATCAAAACCGCTTTCATTATATGTCGATACCCACGGCACCGGTACCACCGGGGACGAAACAATCGAGGCGGTGCTGCCCACTTTGGTTGACCTGACCCCGCGCGGGATTCGTACCCATCTCGGATTGAACAAACCGATTTACCGCAGGACAGCGGCCTATGGCCATTTCGGCCGAAAGGCAGAAGGCGATTTCTTCCCCTGGGAGCGAACGGATCTGGTCGAAGCTTTGCAAGCGGCGCTGGCCTGATTCGGCTTGCGACATGGCGGACGAGGCGTTAGCCGCCACGGTCATGACTGCACATAAGATCGGCGACCCGACCACCCTCAATCGTCTCTATGGGCGGTCGAAAGGCAAGAAACTGCGTTCGGAACAAACCGAACTCGTCGATACATTGTTGCCGCAAATCGCGCTTCCCGATGAGGGTGTGCTGAGCAGCGAAAACATCTTTGGCAATCAACGGACGATGCATTTCGAAATCGGTTTTGGCGGCGGTGAGCATCTCGCATACCGCGCAGACCTGCTGCCAGATCACGGTTTCATAGGATGCGAGCCCTTTGTCAACGGCGTGGCGCAGGCGCTCACGCATATCCGCGATAATGCGTTGGGGAATGTGCGGTTGCATATGGGCGATGCGCTGGACGTGCTGCGGCGTATTCCCGATGGATCGTTGCGCTTTGTATACCTGCTCCATCCCGACCCGTGGCCCAAGGCACGGCACGCGAAACGCCGCATGATGAACGATGGTCCGCTCGACCTGATTTCAGCAAAGCTGGAAAAAGGCGGCGAATTCCGGTTTGGTACCGATCATCCCGTCTATCTGCGCCATGCGCTCATGGTGATGCAGCGCCACCGACATCAATTCGAATGGCTCTGCGAACAAGCCGCCGACTTTCAGAATCGTCCCAGCGGCTGGCCCGAAACCCGTTACGAGGCCAAAGCCCGAAGATTGGGCCACGAAGTATGGTATTTTCGATATCGATCGCAATAACGCTCAATGCGCGGCGTTATTGCCTGCGTCCACTTTTTCGACCCATTCGGGATAGAAGCTTGGTTGTCGTTTGGACCAACCCGGTGCAGTCGCTGCGGCTTCGCTTATGGATTGAAGCAAAGCCTTGCGCTTTTCCGGCTGCAAGTGCGGCATTGATGCCGCCGCACAAAATGCGGCCGGTAGCCACGGACGCGCGTCGGCGCCGATAAGGCGTTCGTACAAAAAGCGGAACGCAGCAAAGCTGTCGATGCGTCCTTGCCCCAAATCAAAAGCCGAAATTGTTACAAGTTGCGCCAAAAATGGCTCAGCATCCTGGATCGAACTGGAATCCGGGATAAGCGCGCGAATATCGGGAAGCTTGTCATAAAAAACATGCTGCGCCTTGATCGTGCCGGCTTCCACGATATCGCGCGACCACAGTTTAATGGTGTCCTTACGGTCAAACGCGACATCCAGCGAACGACGAATGTAACGCTGGGTTGCGGCGCTGAAACCGGCAAACTCTCTAATTTCGGCCAGAGTAACCAATCCGGGCCCGTCATTGTTGCACTTTGTCATGGTATCATTCCCCTGTTACCATAAACCCGCATAATCGCACCAACATGGTTAGCGAATGGTTAACAACACGGCCAGCCTGAAAGTTTCGACCAAGTCGGCGGGCGTTTCGACAAGAAACACCGCAACAGGTGCAACTATCGTAAAACCCGCTATGTAATCCGGATGGAGTATATCCCGTCGAGAAAAGCGCTGGTTGGTCATCAGATGGCTCTGCTAACCATCATCGGGTTTTGGGCTTTTTATGCGTTGATTTTATCGCTGAGAGCCGCGCTCCTCGACTTTCCAGCACAAGCCGTCCTGTTCGAACGCCGATTGATGGTTGCCGTTGTGGGCGTGTTCGTCACCTGGATTCTCTATATGGGTTTGCGGCTGGCAGACCGCCGGTCATTGGGGTTCAGGATCAGCACGGCGTTCATTGCTGCCATTCCTTGTGCGATCCTTTTGGCGTCGGCAAACTTCTACATCTTCAATCTGTATGATCCCGTCAGCCTGTTCAAGGATCCCGACGTCGGCAAAACAGTCGAGGATTTGAAGGAACGGTTAGGCCTCTCATTCTGGCAAGAAATTGCCGACATTTCCGTCACCCATTATTTCTTCCTGATCGCATGGGGTTCTTTGTATGTCGCGATTGGCTACGCACGCGAGGTGCGCGAGGCAGAACGGAAAACATCCCGCTTTGCCCAGGCTGCACAAGATGCGGAGCTTCGCTCGTTGCGCTATCAGGTGAACCCGCATTTTTTGTTCAACACCTTGAACTCGCTGTCCAGCCTGGTGATCACGGGCAAGCCTAAAGAGGCCGAGGCGATGATTCAAAATCTTTCAAACTTCTACCGGACCAGCCTTTCATCCGACCCGCTGGAGGATGTCACGATTGAAGATGAGGTCGATCTTCAGCGGCTCTATCTTGAAATCGAAGCGATCCGGTACCCGAAGCGACTGCGAACACAAATCGACATATCTCCGGAACTGATGAAGCAATATGTACCCGCATTGATCCTCCAGCCGCTTGTCGAAAATGCGATTAAATACGGCGTTTCGCGCACGACGCGGCCTGTTACGATCACGATCGATGCAAAAATAGCGGGCGAAAACATGGTTTTGAGCGTGACCGATGACGGTGAAGCGATCGAAGACAAGCCTGTCGGTGGCAACGGAATCGGGCTTGCCAATGTGCGCGACAGACTGGAAGCAAGATACAAATCTGCGGCTACACTTGACGTCCATCCCGTCGATGGCGGCGGATTTATCGCCACGATGATTTTACCGCTTAGCCATCGGATAGGTTTATGAAACGACTGCGTACAATGATCGTCGATGACGAACCGCTGGCCATCGAACGCCTGGAAATATTGTGCGGTGATCATCCGGTCATCGAACTTGTGGGTACGGCCAATGACGGGGTGGCGGCACTACGGGTTGCCCAGCAACTGACCCCCGATCTGATTTTTCTCGATATCGGCATGCCAAAGATGGATGGGATCAACGCGGCGCGCGCGCTGGGGCTGATGGACAAAAAACCGGCTATCGTGTTGGTGACCGCCTATGATAATTTTGCCATTGAAGCGTTCGATCTGGACGTCGTCGATTATGTGCTCAAGCCGGTATCCAGCGAACGATTGGGGCGCGCCATTGCCCGTGCGAATGTCAGCCAGGCAAGATCCGCCACGCAGGTCGCTTCGAGGAAAGCCGACGATAACAATCATGCCAGCGAATTCTGGGTGTCGCACCGCGCCGAATTAATCAGGATCGCTGCGATGGATATCGAACGGGTGGAGGCGGAACGCGATTATATGCGGCTGCATACTGCCGGGCGCAGCTATTTGTTGCACCAGACAATCTCTGCGCTCGAGCAGCGATTGAACCCAGAGCAATTTCAGCGCATTCATCGCAGCCACATTGTCCGCCGCGATTTGATTTCCGGATTGCGGCATGAGGGCGGCGGTGTGTGGCATGCGTTATTGGGTGATGATCTATCGATGCGGATCGGTCGCAAATATCTCGCCGATGTCAAAAAACTGGCGGGAAAATAAGCGGGGCTTCGGGCGGCCTTCAACCAAAGCCCCGCTGGGTTGGAATGTCAGTTTCCGACGATGGCCTCGGGCGCGGCCGATGCGAAGCTGCGACGCGCGGTATCGGCGGCGATTTTCTGCTCAGCCTTCGGCATCGCCTGCTTTAGCGCGATCTGCAAACATCTGTTCTGATCCATCAGGGCAGCCGCCGTCACCGTTTTCGGTAATGTGCACACCTGTTTGGCAGCTTGCTTGACGCGTGTTTTCAGAATGTCCTGGCCATCTGCCGTGGAGAGATCGAGATCGCCATATTGAACGATTTTGGTTGTCACTTCAGCCATGGCCGGTGTCGAGATCGCCAGCGCAGATGCTGCCAGTAATGAAAGCGAAAATTGCTTGGGGGTCGCCATTTGAAATATCCTTTGTTGATGCCGGGGCCAATGATTTCATTGTGTCCCAGCGGGAGAGGGTTGCAGGCGGACCGACATGTGTAGCTGGGGAGCATCTTTGCAAGCCCGTCCTGCCAGACCGGATTACGCCAGCTGTATTGCCCTGGCATTACACTTTCGATCAAATGCTAAGACAGTCGATATTTCGACAAGCGTCGCTGCAAACACACAAAGTTGTTCGACAAGCGCCTATTTTTGCAATTTTATGACGCTAGGATCAAATCAGCCCGGCTAGGGGGCTTGACGGATCGGCATATGTGCGGCGGCCCATTCGACCGGCCAGATAGGCCATCCGGCCCGATTCAACGGCAAGCTTCATCGCCTCCGCCATCATTACAGGGTGCTTTGCCTCTGCAATCGCCGTATTCATCAGCACCCCGTCACAGCCGAGCTCCATTGCAACCGCGGCATCCGACGCGGTGCCGACGCCGGCATCGACGAGAACCGGCACCTTGGCGCCTTCGACAATCAACCGGATAGTCACCCGGTTCTGGATACCGAGACCCGATCCGATGGGCGCTCCCAACGGCATGATCGCCACCGCGCCTGCATCCTCCAGCTGTTTTGCCGCAATCGGATCGTCGACGCAGTATACCATCGGCAAAAAGCCCTCATTGGCCAGAACTTCGGTTGCCTTCAACGTTTCGCGCATATCGGGATAGAGTGTCTTTGCCTCGCCCAATACCTCCAGCTTGACCAGATCCCAGCCGCCTGCTTCGCGCGCCAGCCGAAGCGTGCGGATGGCATCGTCGGCATTGAAGCAGCCAGCGGTGTTGGGAAGATAGGTATAGGTCTTCGGGTCGATATAGTCGGTGAGCATGGGCGCGTTTGGATCCGTGACATTTACCCGCCGGACAGCGACGGTAATAATCTGTGCCCCCGATGCTTTCAACGCCGCAGCGTTCTGTTCGAAATCCTTGTATTTGCCGGTACCGACGATCAACCGGGACTGAAATGTCCGTCCTGCGACTGACCAGTCATCGGATTGTCCACCACCCACAAAGTGCACGATTTCCAGTATATCTCCGTCGGCGAGTGCGGCAGCCGCCAACGACGAACGCGGTACGATCTCACGATTTAGCTCGACCGCTACTTTGGCCGGATCAAGGCCTATTTCACGAACAAGATCGGCCACGCTACCACCAGCGGCGACACGCCGCGCTTCACCATTGAGCATGATGGACAAGGGAGCGGCAATTTCAGAAAACGTCATTTCATCTCGCTTTTCATTTGTCCGCCATATAGTATTCGCCCAACGCGTTCTGCAACGGCGACCGCAACATTATCGGGGGAATATTTTTGGCTGACCGGCCCGTTATTTTTGTTCTGAATGGCCCTAACCTGAATTTGTTGGGAACGCGAGAGCCGGAAATCTACGGTCATGATACGCTTGACGATATCGCCGGACGACTGGATGATCGCGCCGCTGCGGCGGGCGCCGAAATCGATTTCCGGCAATCCAATCACGAAGGGCATCTGATCGACTGGCTTCACGAGGCACAAGCCGTCGGGGCGACGGCGGTCCTGTTGAATGCAGCTGGATACACACACAGCTCGATTGCAATATTGGACGCCATCAAGGCCATCAACGTGCCGGTGTTCGAGGTTCATCTGTCGGACCCGCACCAACGCGAGGAATTCCGGCATTTCAGCTATGTAAAACTGGGCGCACAGGCCGTATTTGCCGGGCACGGTGCAAAGTCCTATGAACTCGCGCTGGACGCGGCGTTGCAACTTTGACATGAGACCATCCGAAGCCACAAGGTCGCGCAAGGAGTAAAAAATGGCGGTAAAATCAGGCAGCAATGGTGGGATGCAGGTCGACACCGATCTTGTGCGCGAACTAGCGGCGATGTTGAACGACACCGGGCTAAGCGAAATAGAAGTCGAGGACGGCGAGCGCAAAATCCGTGTGTCGCGCGTCATGACTGCCGTTGCTGCGCCTATGGCAGCAATGCCCAGTGTTACAGCCGGACCAACTGCCGGAGCACCCGCCGATTCAGTGCCCGCGGTTTCGGCCAATGCGTTAAAATCGCCGATGGTGGGAACGGCCTATTTGGCACCCGAGCCCGACGCGGCGGCTTTTGTGTCGATCGGGCAACAGGTCAAATCAGGCGATACCGTCATGATAATAGAGGCCATGAAGGTCATGAACCCGATCGTTGCGCCCAATTCGGGCACAGTAACCGAGATTTACGTCGAAAGCGGGCAGCCGGTGGAATTCGACCAGCCATTAATGGTCATTGCTTAATCCATGGCCATAGAAAAAATCCTGATCGCCAACCGGGGCGAGATTGCATTACGCATCCATCGCGCCGCCCATGAAATGGGAATCAAGACCGTCGCCGTGCACTCCACAGCCGATGCGGACGCGATGCATGTTCGCCTCGCCGATGAAGCCATCTGCATTGGGCCGCCGTCGGCCACCGACAGTTATCTCAACATTCCGGCGATTATTTCCGCAGCAGAAATCAGCCATGCCGATGCCATTCACCCCGGCTACGGTTTTCTGTCGGAAAACGCACGGTTTGCAGAGATTGTCGAGAGCCACGATATCAAGTGGATCGGCCCGAAGCCCGAACATATCCGAACCATGGGCGACAAGGTGGAGGCCAAGCGATCGGCTGGTCGGCTTGGGCTTCCATTAGTCCCCGGCTCGGACGGTGCAATCGAGGACGTTGAAGACGCCAAGGCCATTGCCCGCGACATCGGTTATCCGGTTATCATCAAAGCTGCGTCTGGCGGCGGCGGGCGCGGGATGAAGGTCGTCAACAGCGAGGAAGAGCTTGAAACCCAGATGCAGCAGGCGGGGTCGGAAGCCAAAGCTGCGTTTGGCGATGCGACGGTCTATCTGGAAAAATATCTGGGCAATCCGCGTCATATCGAATTCCAGATTTTCGGCGATGGCGAAGGCAATGCCGTCCATCTCGGCGAACGCGACTGTTCCTTGCAACGCCGCCATCAAAAGGTTCTGGAGGAGGCTCCATCACCCGTCCTGGCAACGGCGGAGCGCGACCGGATGGGCAATATTTGTGCAAAAGCGATGGCCGATATGGGGTATCGCGGCGCGGGGACTATCGAATTTCTCTGGGAAAACGGGGAATTTTATTTCATCGAAATGAATACGCGCTTGCAAGTCGAGCATCCGGTCACGGAAATGATCACGGGCATCGATCTCGTCCGCGAACAAATTCGCGTTGCAGAAGGCAAGCCATTGTCTTTTTCCCAAGCCGAGGTGACCTTTACGGGGCACGCGGTTGAATGCCGGATCAACGCCGAAGACCCGCAAACCTTTATGCCATCGCCCGGGACTGTTACCTGGTATCACCCGCCAGGCGGCCTGTATGTTCGGGTCGATAGCGGTCTATATCATGGATATAAGGTGCCGCCTTATTATGACAGCATGATCGCCAAGCTGATCGTATATGGGGCAACGCGCGAGGGATGCCTGATGCGGCTGCGACGCGCGCTTGGCGAGTTCGTGATCGAAGGGATGAAGACGACGATTCCGCTTCACCAGAAACTGCTCGAAGACCCCGATTTCCAGAACGGGAATTACACCATCAAATGGCTCGAAGAATGGCTGGCGAAAGACGCCAGCTAGGCTTTACGCGTCGCGAAGTGGCGCTTGGGCTGGCTGTCGTTCCGCTTGCCACATGCGTGCCGCGTGGTCCTGACCGGGATATTGCGTTCATTACAGCGGAAAAGGCAGCGATGCTGTCGCCTGATGATCCAAAACGGCTGGTCGAACTGGTTAGTCTGGATCCTGCCATCAGGCTCGATATCCGCTATGCGACGCCCAACAACTTTACCGGGCGGCGTTTATATAACGAGGCACGCGCCTTTCTGGCCGCGGCACCCGCCAATGCCGTCGTGCGCGCCAACAAACGCGCACGGATTGACGGCTTTGGCGTGACGATTTTCGATGGCTACCGGCCGTGGCGCGTAACCAAGATGTTATGGGATGCAACACCGCCCGGGCCGCAACGAAATTATGTCGCCAATCCGAAACGCGGTTCCAAACATAATCGTGGCTGCGCTGTCGACCTTACATTGCATGACCTGAAAACCGGAACGCTGATCGAAATGCCATCGGAATATGATGACTTTTCGCAAAAGGCGCACCGCGATTTCATGGACGCCTCTGCCACCGCGATTGCGAACCGCACGCGCCTTCAATATTATATGGAGGCGGAAGGTTTCACCGGACTTTCCAATGAATGGTGGCACTTCGATTTCAACGGATGGGAACAGTTCCCCGTCATGGATATCGCCTTCGCCGACATCATTTGAGTCATTTCGTTCATCCAAACGCCACCTTTCATTAACATGTATGTGCAGTTCAGCTTCGCTTCAGAACCGCTATGGCACAAGAATGTCAACGCAGGGGCATGGTGCCTCTGCCATGGGGACATGCCATGAAAAAGTTTATCTTGATGACTTTGGTCACAGCAACCGCGCTTTCGCCAATGGCGGGATATGCGGCCGATATAGCGCCGCAATCGGCACTCAGTTCGAAAGCATTTGAGTCCAAAGCTGATGCCCAGCGCGAAGAACGGCGCGGCGAACGTAACGAAGCCAGGGGCGAACGCAGGCAAAATGCGATAAACCGCGCCGAACGCGAGCAGCCTCGCGTGGAACGCCGACAGGCAGCACCGGTTCGGTCCGCCCCTGTCCAGTATAACCGCCCCGACCGTCGCGACGACAATGTTCGCAGTGAGCGGCGTGAAGCAAGCCAGCAAGGCCGTTATTATGACCGCAATCGTGATGGCAGCCTTGACCGCCGTTGGGACCGAAATCGCGATGGAAATCTTGACCGCAATTACGACCGCAATCGCGACGGCCGGTTGGACCGCCGTCTGGACCGGAACGACGACGAGCGGATAGACCGTCGTTATGATCGCAATCGCAATGGGGACATCGACCGGCGCTATGACCGGAATAATGACAACCGCGTTGACCGGTGGGGCAGCAACTGGCGGAACGATAACCGCTATGATTGGCGCGGACACCGTCAACGGCATGGATATCATTACCGTCCTGGACGGTATTACGCGCCATATCACGGTCATCATTACAACCGCATAAGCATCGGCTTTTCGCTTGGATCGGGCTATTATGGGTCGCGCTACTGGATCGATGATCCATGGCAGTACCGCTTGCCGGCCGCTTATGGTCCATATCGTTGGGTAAGATATTATGACGATGTGCTGTTGGTCGATTTACGCAGCGGCCGAGTCGTCGACGTCGTCCGCAACTTTTTCTGGTAAGTAACCAGTCAGGATAATCAGCGCCGGGCCGCAAATGTGGCCCGGCGCTTTTTTTACGGATGTCATGATTGCCGCTGCACCAAATCTGATGGATGATATTCGCCCTCTCGAAAAACCCGAGCGGGTTATGGTAAGACGGCATATCGTTCCCTGATTCGGTTTTCTTATGCTTTCTGCACCATCGATCAAAGACTTCGACGGCAACAACGATCCGGCAAAGCTTGCGCGGATCGGTATCCATGTCACGAAAAGACTGAACGCCAATCCACTTGTCCAGCCAGTCGAGCATGCCGATGCCCAGATTTATCTTTATCAGGGTTTCTTAAGCCCGGGCGATTGCAAGACCCTGATCGGTAAAATCGATGCCGACGCGGTGCCCTCCACCTTGTACAAGGGCACCGAGCAAGACGGTTTCCGAACAAGTTATAGCTGTCATCTTAACCGCTGGGATGCTTTTGTCGCCAAATTAGAGGCGCGGATGAGCGATGTTCTGGGCATCGATAATGATTATGCCGAAACCATGCAGGGCCAGCGGTATCAGATCGGCCAGGAATTCAAATCTCATCATGATTTCTTCCATCCGAGCCAAAGCTACTGGCAGAAGGAAGGTCCGGCGGGCGGGCAACGAAGCTGGACCGCAATGATATTTCTCAACGAACCCGAAGAAGGCGGAGCAACCGAATTCCCGCATCTGGGTATCGGCATCCGCCCTCAAACCGGCATGATGCTGATATGGAACAATATGCAGCCCGACGGTTCACTAAACTACAAAACATTGCATACCGGCACTCCGGTGACGAAGGGCGTGAAACATATCATCACCAAATGGTACCGCCAGAACAACTGGCTGGAAATCAACACGCAGACCGAAGAATAGCCAGCAAAGCAAGTCGGCCATAGCCTGAAAGCCGCCCTCACGCCTTATCAAGCACCGTCCGTAATTTTGTCGCGAGTGCCGCCGCGGTATAGGGTTTGGCGATAAACTCGGTTCCGGGGTCAAGCACACCGTTGTGGACCACGGCGTTGCGTGTGTAGCCGGTGGTATACAATATCTTGATTGTATCGCGCAGTTCGACTGCCTTTTCGGCCAATACGCGCCCGGTCATTCCGGGCATCACGATGTCTGTAAAGATCAGGTCGACCCTGCCGGCCTTGCCAAGCAAATCAAGCGCTTCTGCTCCGTTCGTTGCTTCAATCACCTCATAGCCCAGGTCGCGGACCAGCTGCATCGATACTTTCCGCACCTGCACGTCATCTTCGACAACCAGAATGGTCTCCCCCGTTTTCGCAGAGGGAAATTCACCCCGACCGGCAGGCGACGGCGCCATCAAGGCCTTTTCCTTGCCGAAATACCGCGGGAGATACAATTTGACCGTCGTGCCCTCGTCAAGCTCGGAATATATCTTGATATGCCCGCCAGATTGCTTGACGAAACCAAAAACCTGGCTGAGGCCAAGGCCGGTTCCCTTGCCGACCTCCTTGGTCGTGTAAAACGGATCGAACGCCCGATCCATGACCTCTTGCGGCATTCCTGTCCCGGAATCGGTAACGCTCACCAGCACATATTGTCCGGCGGTAACTTCAGGATTATTGACGGCGTAATTTTCGTCGAGATGGCAATTATGGGTTTCGATCGTCAGCTTGCCGCCCTCCCCCATGGCGTCTCTGGCGTTGACGCATAGGTTCACGATCGCATTTTCGAGCTGCGGCGCATCGATATGGGTTTTCCACAATCCACCTGCCAGCACCGTTTCAATCTCCACATGCTCCCCGATCGTCTGGCGCAACATTTCGGACATGCTGCTGACCAGCATGTTGGCATTGACCGGTTCGGGTGCAAGCGGTTGCTGCCGTGAAAACGCCAACAGCCGAGCGGTCAGTTGCGCGGCGCGCTTTGCACCTTCTTCGGCATGCTCGATGCTCAACATGGCTTTGTCGGGGTCGTTGAGCAGCCGCCGCTTCACCAGTTCAAGCGAGCCGAGAACGACCGCAAGCATATTGTTGAAATCATGCGCGATGCCGCCGGTAAGCTGACCGATCGATTCAATTTTCTGCATCTGGCGAACCTGCGCCTCGGCCTTTTCACGTTCGCTCACTTCCAGCCGCAAGGTTTCCAGCGCTCCTTTCAATTCCTCGGTCCGTTCGGCAACCTTCGCCTCGAGATTATCGTTCAGCTGTTCTGCGGCCTGACGTGCGTCGATCGCGTCCTGAATGTCGCTACATGAGCCTATCCACTGTTGAATCTCGCCTGCCTCATTCCGCACCGGCGTGGCGCGACACAGGTGCCAGCGATAGCCGTCACCATGGTGCAAAAATCGGTACTCGGCGCTGAACGCCGTCTGCGTTTCGAGCGCATCGGCCCACGCCTTGCGCGGGATGTCCCAGTCATCCTGATGAACGCTCGCCACCCAACCCATACCGGTCAGCTCATCGTTACGTTTGCCGGTGTAATCCTGAAACGCTTTGTTGGTATAGGTCACCGCGCCGTCGCCGTCGGTGATAAAGATAAAGGCAGGCGCTGTGTCGCTCAGTGAGCGGAACCTCTCTTCACTCGCTTTCAACTCTGCCATGGCGCGGCGTTCGGCGGTGACATCGATGCCGACACCAGCCAGTCCGATGACATTGCCCTGCCCATCGCGAAGCGGTGTCTTGGTTGACCGGAACATCCGGGCCACACCGTCTGGCATCGTAAAAAGTTCGTCCACGATCTTCGTCTGGCCACTGTCCATAACCGCAATGTCATTGGCATCGATTGCTTCGGCCTGAACCGTATCGTCGCTGAATTCAACCGTCAGGCGGCCCAGTAGCTCGTCTAGCGGAAGCCCGATTACCGCCGACGTGCCGAGGTTGGCATAAGTGATGCGGCCCTCGCGATCTTTGGCATATATCAAGTCGGGTGTTGCCGCGCCGATTGCGGTGACGATTGCGGCGGCCCTGACCGCAGTGGCATCCGCCTCACGCAGTTGTTGCGCGAGGTCGCGCTCGGTTTGCAACGCTGCCGCCTTTATTTGCGACCGGGTAGCGGCAATAATCGTATGCACCCCATATGCGATCATCGCCACCATCAGCGCAAGCAAAGCGCCGATCGTCAAATCCCAACGGCGCGAGACCGCAGCGGCGCGTGCGCCCCGCTCATTCAATAACGCCGTTTCGACGCGATTTATCTGGTTAAGCAGCGACAGCGCGTTGCTTAACGAACCAAATCCCTCGCCTGGTTTCACCAGCTGCACCGCATCGGCCTGATTACCGCGCGTGGCCAGTTCTACACCGCGTCTCAACATATCGAGGCGAACATCCACGGTGCGTTGCAATTCGTCGATATTGGTCTGTTGGGCCGGATTATCCTGCGTGAGCCGTTTTAACGACCGCAGTTCGCGCGGCGCGGCGTTGATGCCGTCATTGAACGTCCGGACAAACTGGGTGTCGCCCGTCAGCAAATATCCCCTGCTACCGGTTTCGGCATATTGCAACGCCGAAGAAACCCGCTCCGATTGGAGTAAAACCCGGAACGAATGACGCTCCAGATCGACGGCGACAACGCGTTCGGTCCGGGAAGTCGCCACAACCCACATCACGAACAGGGCTGCTATCATCAGCAAGAGCCCGGTTAATATTGTTGGTATGGGAAGCCGTGATAGCCAGCGACGGTCGTTGGCGGCGGGCGCTGAGTCGTCCATATCTTCTCCGACCTTGTAAACAGCGAAACCTGTCGTCGCGCTCTGCCATGTTTCTTACCGGGTTAAAAGCACGACAAATATGTTTTGCCTATTTGCAGCTTTCCTTCAGCACCTGCTCGAGCGCATCCAAGCCGAACGGCTTTTCCAATCGCTCAACCCCGATATCGACAAACCGGGAATCTTTTGCAGAATAGCCGGTCATCAGGATCGCTATCAGGCCCGGCCGTAATTGTTTCGCCGTTTCAATGACGTCCAGGCCGTGCATGTCGGGCATATTATAATCAGTTATCAGCACAGTGATCGCGTCGTCTTCGGCAAGCCTTTCCAGGCCTTCCTTGCCCGACGATGCCTCAACGACTGAATGTCCCAATTCGTCAAGCATCATAGCAGTACCGGCGCGGACCAGCACCTCGTCATCAATCAACAATATCCTGATACTGGCCGGTACCAATGAATCCTCTTCCATTTAATACTCCCCAAAACCAATCCCGGCAGGCTTGGAATAGCAGGTTGCAAGATCGTATTATATACCGGATGCATGGCACCTCATGGTTCGCCCGCAATTGTAAAGTTGCTGTCTATCGAAATGTCGTTGCGCTTGGCCGATTGGCCCACGACATAGCCACCAATCGCGTTGCCGGAGCAACGCTGCACCAACCGGAGATGCCTTGTAATGACCCCCAGAACCCTTTTGCTCGCAACCGCAGCCTTGATTGCGCCGGTTGCCCCGATGCCGGCGCACGCCCAGAGCGCACCGGTCACAGAAGCAGCAGCTGCCGAAGGACAACGCCTGTCGGCACTATTTGCCGCCGACGATGAGGCAAGTTTGAAACGCAATCCGCTCAACGCGATCTTTCGTGGCGACATGCGCTATGCCGATCAGTTCGGCGATTTCATTACCGACGAATATTTTTCTAATGAGCGAAAGGCGGCCGAAAGCAATCTGGAGAATATGAAGGCCATCGATCGCGACAAACTCGGCGCGACCGACAAGATTGCCTATGACGTTTACAAACAGAACCAGATCGATGCCCTCAAGGGCCTTTCAAAAGACATTATGGATCTGACAGTAGTTCGTCCGCTGAACCACTTTTCCGGGTTTCATACATTCTATCCGACATTTGCCAGCGGCCAAGGCGCGGCGCCGTTCAAAACCGTGCAGGATTATGACAATAACCTGAAACGGCACAAGGAATTCATCATCCTTATGGACCGGTCCATCGACCGGTTTCGTCAGGGCATGGCGTCAGGCGTTTTTGAAACAAAAATGACGATCAACAATGTCATTGAGCAGCTGAATACTCAACTGGCGCAAAAAACCGAAGAATCACCTTATTATGGCCCAGTCCTGAAATTCCCCGAAACCTTCAGCGATGCCGACAAAGCCCGGCTGACCACCGAATATCGGGACATCGTGGAAAATGGCCTGTACCCGGTCAATGCGCGGCTGCGTGATTTCCTGCGCGATAGCTATCTGCCGCTCGCCCGCGAACAGGTCGGTTTGTCGGCGATGAAGGGCGGCGAAAGTCTGTATCAATATCTGATCGAGCAGACGACGACATTGCCGCTGAAGGCCGACGACATCCATAATCTTGGCCTGTCCGAAGTGGCACGCATAAAAACCGGCATGGACGCAATCAAGAATGAGGTCGGATTCAAGGGCACGCTACCTGAATTTTTCGAACATCTGCGGACCGACCCGAAATTCAAACCCGCCAGCCGCGCTGGTCTTACGCAAGGATATTACGACATCGGCAAGGTCGTCGACGCAAAGATTTCATCCCAGTTCAAATATCTTCCAAAAGCACCCCTTGAAATCAAACCCTATGAAGAGTTTCGGGAAAAATTCGAAGCTGGCGGTAGTTATCAGAACGGTACGCCCGACGGCACACGCCCCGGCACTTTTTATTTCAACGCTTATGATCTGCCCAGCCGCACCACACCTGGAATGACAACGCTGTATCTTCACGAAGGCGCACCGGGCCATCATTTCCAGATCAGCATCGCGCAGGAAAATGAAGCGCTGCCCGCTTTCATGCGCTTTGGCGGCAACACCGCTTATGTCGAAGGTTGGGCGCTCTATTCTGAAACCCTT
>JANOPT010000177.1:0-2147 GCA_031421975.1 Sphingomonadales bacterium
CATCGTCGATTCAACCGGCGCATTGGCGCTGCCCAAAGTGCCGAAGAAAATGATCGTCATCGGCGGCGGCGTGATCGGAATGGAACTCGGTAGCGTATGGTTGCGGCTTGGCGCGGAAGTTACCGTGGTCGAATATCTCGACCAGATCCTGCTCGGCTATGACGGCGAAGTCCGGAAAGAGGCCGGAAAGATTTTCAAGAAGCAGGGCTTCGATATCCGCACCGGAACCAAGGTTACCGGCGCGGTCGTCAAGGGCGGCAAGGCAACGCTGGCCGTCGAACCGGCAGTAGGAGGCGCATCGGAAACCATAGAAGCCGATTGCGTACTCGTTTCCATCGGCCGCCGCCCCAACACCGAAGGCCTAGCGCTCGACAAGGCTGGTATCACGCCCAACAAACGCGGCCAGATCGAAATCGGCCATGATTTCCAGACCTCGGTCCCCGGCATCTATGCCATTGGCGACGTCGTCCCCGGCCCGATGCTCGCGCACAAGGCAGAGGACGAAGGCGTCGCTGCCGCAGATTTCATCGCTGGCGGCACCGGCATTGTGAACCATGACGTCATTCCAGGCGTGGTTTACACCTATCCCGAAATCGCCAGCGTCGGCCTGACCGAAGAACAAGCGAAAGAACGCGGCGAGGTCAAGGTCGGCAAATTCCCGATGATGGCCAACAGCCGCGCCAAGACCAACCGCGACACCGATGGTTTTGTGAAGGTCATCGCCGACGCAAAAACCGACCGGGTGCTGGGCGTCCACATCATCGCCTCAATCGCGGGCAGCATGATCGCCGAGGCCGCGCTCGCGATGGAATTCGGCGCAACATCGGAAGACATCGCCTACACCTGCCACGCCCACCCGACCCACGCCGAAGCGCTGAAGGAAGCGGCAATGGCAGTGACGGGCAAGCCGATCCATATGTGATGGTCGACAACGCCGTCCAGATCGCGCCAGCGGTTATCGCCTGGCTCGACCTGTTCGGCATCGCCGTGTTTGCGGCGTCGGGTGCACTAGCGGCGGCGCAGCGGGGGCAGACGCTTGTTACTTTCGCGTTCTTTGCGCTCATTACGGGCGTCGGAGGCGGCACCGTTCGTGACTTGCTGATCGGCGCACCGGTGTTCTGGGTGCAGGACTGGCGTTTCGCCGCAACCTGCTTGGTCACCGCTGGTCTGGTATGGGTCACACCCAAGAACGTCTGGAACCCCCGTGCGCTCGACTGGTTCGATGCGATCGGCATCGCGATTTACGCGGTGTTCGGCACGTGGAAATCGCTAACACTTGGCGTGCCGTTGCTGCCCGCAATGATGATGGGTGTGATCACCGCCTGCGTCGGCGGCATCATTCGTGACGTGCTGGCAGGCGAGCCGTCAATCCTGCTCAAACCGGAAATATATGTGACCGCCGCCGCGCTCGCGTCTGGTCTGTTCGGATTGCTTCTATGGTTCGGCCTCCCAGTTCTCTCTGCGGCCATAATAAGCGCCACCGCCGGATTCGCCCTACGAGCCATGGCAATCTGGAAAGGCTGGGCGATACCCGCTTACAAACCCTAAGCCCGTTCGTCCTTGGGAGAATCCATGACGATATAGGACATAATGCTCGACACCTGCGGCACCGTCCCCAGCACCTCGGTATGGAAATATTTATACGCCGCCAGATCGCGAGCCTCGATGCGAAGCAGATATTCAACGGTGCCGGTGATGTTGTGGCACTCGCGCACTTCAGGGGCGGATGCTATCGCCTGTTCAAAACCGACCTGCGACTCTTTGGTATGGCTGGACAGCCCGACCAGCACATAAGCGATGAAGCTGATGCCCATCGCCTGCGGGTTGAGTACCGCGCGGTAGCCGCTGATTACGCCCTTACGCTCCAGCTCCTGCACGCGCCGCAAACAGGCGGAAGGCGAAAGCCCGACCTTGTCGGCCAAATCGACATTGCTGAGCCGCCCGTCCAGCGTTAGCGCGCGCAATATTTTAGCGTTAATTGGATCAGTTTCAGTCATCTGTTGCAGATATTTCGCAAAATAGCGCAACAACGCAAGCACATTCGGCGTGCTTTGCACTATTCTGCAGCCCATGATGACCACCGAATTGTTTGCCGCACTCGCCGTCTTTGCCTTCGTTTCATCGATAACTCCCGGGCCGAACAATCT
>JANOPT010000178.1:0-12182 GCA_031421975.1 Sphingomonadales bacterium
TCGATGCCATCCCCCGTGCCGCCGGGAAAAGCAAAGCGGAAGGTCAACCCCTTGCTGCGTCCGATCCAGTTTTCCTGCATTAACCGCACCTTGTCGGGCCACTGGTCAAGCGATCCCAGCCCTTCAAGCAGCTCATCGGCAAAGTCGGTAATCTTCAAAAACCACTGGCTCAATTTGCGCCGCTCGACCGCCGCGCCCGAGCGCCAGCCTTTGCCGTCGATCACCTGCTCGTTGGCGAGCACGGTCATATCGACCGGGTCCCAGTTGACCGCCGATTCCTTGCGATAGACGAGGCCCGCCGCATACAGCTTCAGGAAAAGCGCCTGCTCGTGGCCGTAATAGTCCGGCTCGCATGTGGCAAATTCGCGGGTCCAGTCGATCGCAAGACCAATGCGTTTTAACTGAGTCCGCATATTGGCGATATTGTCGCGGGTCCAACCGCCGGGATGAACGCCCTTTTCCATCGCGGCATTTTCGGCGGGCATGCCGAACGCGTCCCACCCCATCGGATGCAGCACCTCGTGACCGGTCATGCGCTTGTAGCGCGCCAATACATCGCCCATCGTATAATTGCGGACATGGCCGATATGGATACGCCCCGACGGATAGGGAAACATCTCCAGCACATAGGCGCGCGGTTTATCCGAAGCATCGTCGGCGACGAAGCTTGCCTGCTCTTCCCAAATTTTCTGCCACCGCGCGTCGGCGACGTGCGGGTTGAAACGCTCTATTTCTGACATAGAGGATTACCCGGTAATGGCCGACCGGCGTAGATCGCGTGCCTTTGTGAGGATAACCGCCTCAAGTTTTTGCACCGTTGCAGCGCGCAATGGAGCAGCGACCCATTGACCGTTCTGTGACACTTCGCGACTGCCGGCAACGCGCAAGGCATCCGCGCGCAGATCCTGATCGAGGATCGATACGGTCAGCTTGACTCGTTCGCCGGGGCTTTGCGGATTAACATACCAGTCCGTGACGATTACGCCGCCTGAAGAGTCCGTCTGGAGCAACGGCATGAACGACAAAGCGTCGAGCGAAGCGCGCCACAAATAGCTGTTCACGCCAATTGTCGTTACCTGGCTTGCCGCCAGATCTGCCTTGGGACGCTCGGTACCTCCGCAGCCAGACAGCAACGCAAGGCCCGTCAAACTGCCGGTCGCAAGAAAAAGTGCCAAGCGGGTGGAGCGCATAAAATGTCCTTGAACAATGAAAATGTCGGAAACCTGTATAGCGCCTTGCTGGCTTCGGCAAGCTTTCTGGGTGCTGAATGAAGGGGCGCTTTCATGTTTCTGTCAGGTGCCCTGGGATGCAGTTGTGGATATCGTGCAACATATTGGGATAAATCGCGTTGTTGTATCGAATCTTTGGTTACGCCCCTTTCGGATTATGTGAATCGAGCGTATATCCACATGTGAACAGGGAGTCGTTTCGGCAACATCATGTCAGGTAAGGACCTTTTTGGGCGGAAAACCGCCACTTTTGCGGCAGCTTTGCTTGCAACGGGTTCGCTTGTCCTGTCGCCACTCATCGCGCCCGCTTTTGCAGCGAAGTCCTTTGGTGCTGCGAAAGCGGCGTCAAACGACTGGCTCAACACCTTTACGCCTTCTGGAGTTGATAGCGTGCTGGCGGAGAAATTCGCGGCCAGACAAAATTCCGTCAATAAGCGGTTTCCTTTTACGCCCGCCGCCTCCGGTATTAACGGCAGCCGCACCATAACGGTTGCGGCACGGGCCAATTCCCGGTTGACCGCAGGGGCGGTGTCGGTGCGTAATGTTATTGGCTCGGGTGATGCAGGAGCCGGAAACGGCGTGCGGCTCTCGACCGTCGATTACACCCTGACCGCTTCCAAAGGCTGGCAGGGCTTTGCTACGCCAGTTGCTCCAAAGCTTGCGGCGCGTGCGCCTTTGAGTGACCTTGGCAAGGGCAATTTCCGTTTGGACGAGGGCGTGAAGAAGCCAAGCAAATTCAGCACCAATATCAAGTTGGATCAAAACCGCGAAGTTGCGCCGCCCGCCCGCGGCAGCGCGGCTGCTGGCGATTACAAGCTTGACGTGGGTGGGAGCTTCTCGATCAGCCGCAAGATCGATTTTACCGCTGGTGTCAGGTACGGCAGCGAAAACGATCGCGTGCTGCCAACTGCGGACAGTCGCAAAGACAGCGAAGCAGTCTATGTCGGGACCAAAATCCGCTTCTAATCCAATCGCCGTGTTCTGAATGCATCGATAGCGGCCCAGCCGTAAACGACATGTGGATTGAGGCCGCTCGCGTTACGATATGTCACCCCGCCCAGCGCTATGACGTTTGCGGGACGAGCCAAGGCTGCCAAACTGTTGAAGCGAAATTTTCCTAATGGTCGCTGTTGCGGGTGGCTGTTCGTTGCAAAGAGCGGCGAGATCAGCACAATGTCGGCACGATGCCGTTTCGCGGTCGCCAGTTCCCGTAAGTCATGGACAGGCGCGGTGTGCAACAATGCCGAGCGACCGCTAGAGCGTTGATGGAAGCCGTCGGCATTCCAGTGGACAGCTTGCCGGTCATTGCCTGCCAGAACGAGCAGATGCCCGCGTTGTCTGCAGATTCTCCTGATTTTCTGGAACAGAGCCCGCCGCTCGCGCCCGGGCAATTCATAATGGCGGAAAATAACGCCAGACCCGAACGGCAGGCATCGTATCGCCGCTAACAACCCATCGCCAAAGCGAGGGTCGGTCATCAACCATATGCGGGGGAAAGGGTGGCGGGCGCGCATCGATTTGCCTATAGCGGCGCGTTATGGATGAAGCGACACCTCAAACGGCAGCTGGCCGACTGGCCGATATTGAACGGCAATTGGCCCACGCCGCCAAAATTGCCTCAAGATCGTCAGGTGACGTCCGTTTGATTGCGGTTTCGAAGACACGAAGCGCCGACGACATCGAGCAGGTGATACTGGCCGGCCAGCGCGTGTTCGGCGAAAACCGCGTTCAGGAGGCCGCTGCCAAATGGCCGTCCTTAAAGGTGATGTATCCGGGTATAGAGCTTCATCTGATCGGACAACTCCAATCCAACAAGGCCAGCGAAGCCGTTGCCCTGTTCGATGCCATTCATTCGGTCGACCGGCTTTCATTGATAGCCGCACTCGGCAAGGCCATGCACGAACAGCAGCGCTTTGTGCCATGTTTCGTTCAAGTCAACATCGGTGCAGAAGAACAAAAGGGCGGGTGTGCGGTGGCGGCGCTTCCTGACTTGCTCGCCGCGGCACAGGCACATGATGTTCCGGTCGCTGGCCTGATGTGCCTTCCCCCTGCAGGGCTGGAGCCTGCTCCATTCTTTGCCCTTCTTGCTGAGCTGGCCGCGTGCCACGGGCTGGCGGGGCTTAGCATGGGCATGTCGGATGACTTTGCGACGGCTGTGATGCTTGGCGCAACGCACGTCCGCATCGGGACCGCGTTATTTGGCGAACACCCCGTTGCCCTGTAATTGAAAGCATGCAAAACCGGCGCGCGTCGGCACCAGCGCCTCGGCCGCTTCCGCCTCGCCTAGATCGCATGCTCTTAATATCGCCAGGTCGCCAGCATCCAAACCACCTGTAAATGCACCGAAGGCCGGCATGATCAGCTTTCGCGGTCCGCGAACGAAGCACCGGCGTGATACCAACCTCCCGCGCAAATGCTGTCGAAATTTCGGGTGGAAATGGCCCGAAATTTCGGGCGTTGGTTCACCCCGCAGCGCTTCATGACGCAGAATGATGCCTGAAAGTGCGAGCTCGTTTACCGACCGGCCACCCCAGCGGGCCTCAAGGTTCCGGTCGTGATTGCCGGTAATCCAGATCCATCGCGTTTGCCGGACCAGCTGTTCAAGCAAGTCAGCGGCGCCTGCTGTCAGCCGGATTTCGCCTGCGTCATCGTGGAAATTATCACCGAGCGAGATGACCTTGTCTGGCCTGTATCGCTCGATCAGTACGGCGACATGATGCAGGGTGGCCAGGCTGTCATAAGGGGGCAGCATCTGGCCGCGCAACGCAAAGGAGCTTGCCTTTTCAAGATGCAGGTCGGAAACCAGCAACGCGCGCTCGGCTTCCCAATATAGGCCCGCGTCGCCCGCCAGTTCGAATGCGTGACCGCCAAAAGCAAAAATGCGTGTCATTGAAACGCGCCTATGCTTGTCAGCGCTGTCTCGCGCAACCCTTTACAAGGCAGAAGCCATTCGCGTCGCCTCTGTGCGCCGAACCCCTTTTGGTAAATCGAAACCGACGCGGCGGTTGGCAAAATCTATTAGCACCCGGTCAAACAGCTTCAATGCATCCATGCCAAGCAAAATGGCAGGGCGGTCCTGCATCCGAAGCACCGTAAATGCGTAATTTTCCGAAAATGTTACCGGCAGGTCGGAAATGGCTAAATTTCCGACTTCGATTTGCTTTAACCTCGTTAATTCGCCATCCAGTATCGATCCGGTGACGCTTTTCATCTTGACCGGAATATATTCTACCGAGCGATGACGACGCAGCAGTTTGTCGCGGAGTGCAAAATTGCCCATGCTGCTTTGTGCGCCGGTATCGAGGATGATATCGACTTTGATGCCATCGATCTTTGCACTGGAAATAATCATGCGGCCCGCCTTTTTCGTGGCGCTGACAACAATCATCCCGTTTTCGATTCTGGTTTTATCGTGCTTCTTACGGGACGGAAGCACCTCCATTTTCTGGTTCACAAAATCGAGAAGAACACGGGTTTCGTCAAGGCTGTCAATGCCAAGCAGGCCGTAGGCACCAAGGTTCGAACGATCGAGCCCAGGCGCTTCAAATCCCTCAAGATTGACGGTTGAGGTTGTGAGCGTGTCGATAACGAAGGAGTTGACTCGCGATCGGCCCGAAATTGTGGCGAGCGTCAGCATCGAGCCTGATGCCAAAGCCAGCTTTTTTGCAAGATCGTTGGCGATAATGGTTCGTTCAGACCCGGTGTCCACAATGAACGGAACTGCCTCGCTACCGTTGACCTGAACCTGCACCGTCATTCGGTTGCTGGTATCAAAGACGAACTCTTCGGTAACGGCCACGGGCTCGACCGGCGATGGTATGGCATCCTGCGCCCATGCCGCGTGGCCAGCCCCCCATGCGACGATCATGCTGATAGCAAAGCGGTTCATATCTGTCTCCCGCAAGCAGAATACTCCTGTTTGCCGATTGCCACAAGTCGTCCCCCGTCAAAGCTCGCAGCAGCCTAAAGTCCGGCCAACCGTATCGTTGCGATTTCCGCCAAACCGAACAGGCCGATGGTCGTCGTCACCGGTAGCAACGACCCGCGTCACTTCATGCCTACTTGCGAGCATTCCCGGCCCGGCATAGGGAAGGCGCATGTCATCGGTTCTCAACATTACCCAATCGATCACCGGTCAGGCCTGGCAGTGGCGCAGCGGCGACGTCGATGCGCGCGACCCCGGTTTTAGGCCCGACGATCTGGTTACGCAGCTGCTGATGGCGCGCGGCGTGCCGCGTGACGATCTGGAGCGGCACCGTGATCCGACCATCCGCAACTTCATGCCCGACCCATCGATATTCCGCGATATGGATGTTGCGGCCGAGAGACTGGCCAACGGCGTTCAGGCCCAAGAAGCGATCACCGTTTACGGCGATTATGACGTTGATGGCGCGACCAGCGCCGCGCTGCTCATTCGCCTCTTCCGCTCGCTTGGGCTGACTGCGGGTCATTACATCCCCGACCGCCTGATGGAAGGCTATGGCCCGTCGGGCGAGGCGCTCGTCCGCATCGGGACAAGCGGCAGCAAGTTGATCGTTACCGTTGATTGCGGTGCGATGGCCTATGATGCGCTGGCACAGGCCAAGGCTGCCGGGCTGGAGGTCATTGTCGTCGATCATCATAAATGCGCCGCAGTGCTTCCCGTCGCGTTCGCTTTAGTCAACCCGAACCGTTTGGATGAGGCGGATGACGCAGCATCGCACGGTCATTTGGCCGCCGTCGGCGTTGCCTTTCTGCTTGGCGCGGCAATCATCCGTACGTTGCGCGCCCGCAGCTATTTCGCCAGTCGCCCTGAACCTAAACTGATGGAGCTGCTCGACCTCGTCGCCCTCGGCACGGTAGCGGATGTTGCACAACTTAGAGGTCTGAACCGGGCCTTCGTGTCCCAAGGGCTGAAAATAATGTCCGCGCGCCGCAACATAGGAATGGCCGCGCTTATTCAGGTAAGCAGGCTGACCCGCGCACCCATTTGCTCCGATTTGGGCTTTGCACTTGGGCCACGCATCAACGCCGGCGGCCGCGTGGGAAAGTCTGACCTGGGTGTGCGTCTCCTGACCACAGAAGATACAGCCGAAGCGCAGGATATCGCGGTTGAACTTGACCGGCTAAACGAAGAACGTCGCGTTATCGAGGGCGCGGTACAGGAACAGGCCGAGGCGATGATTGCCGGGCAACATAATCGGGCGATCGCATTGCTTGCCGGCAAGGGCTGGCATCCCGGTGTCATCGGCATCGTCGCAGGCCGCATCAAGGAAAAGACCGGCAAACCCTCTATCGTCATCGCGGTGGACGAACATGGCACGGGCAAGGGTTCGGGCCGCTCAATCGCCGGGGTCGATCTGGGCGCCGCAATCATCGCCGCCAAGGACGCAGGGTTCCTAGAGGCAGGCGGCGGTCACGCGATGGCGGCTGGGTTGACTGTGCGCGAGGACAAAATCGAGGCGCTGGCTGACTGGCT
This sequence comes from Sphingomonadales bacterium, assembly GCA_031421975.1. Classification (GTDB taxonomy): domain Bacteria; phylum Pseudomonadota; class Alphaproteobacteria; order Sphingomonadales; family Sphingomonadaceae; genus Sphingorhabdus_B. The sequence goes on from JANOPT010000178.1 coordinate 6,688, forward strand.
CGACGAGCGCCTTGCAGGCGACGTCTCGCGCGCGTCGGGCAACAAGGCATTGCTGATCGACGCGATCATCACTCCGCGCGGGCTAAACCCTGTCTTCGTCGACGCGATGGAATCGGCTGGCCCCTACGGCATGGGCTGGCCTGGACCGCGCGTGGTGACGGGGCCGGTGCGCGTGGTCAAATGCGATATCGTCGGCAAAGACCACGTCCGCGCGATTGTTGCAGGTGACGACGGCCAGTCGTTCAAGGCGATGGCATTCCGTCAGGGCGAGAGTGCGTTGGGGCAGCAATTGCTCCACGGTGAACGTGGCCGCAAATACTGGCTGGCTGGCCGCGCAAAAACCGATGATTGGGGCGCGACACCCAAGGCAGAGTTGCATATCGACGACGCCGCTTTCGCTGATTAATCTTACGCTTGACCTTGCCCACCCGAATCCGTAAAGGCGCGGCTCGCCAAGCGATTGGCCCCTTCGTCTAGCGGTTAGGACGCGGCCCTTTCACGGCTGAAACACGGGTTCGATTCCCGTAGGGGTCACCAATTTATCATCACAAACTATTGATTTGAAACGATAAATTGACCAATTCGGAATTTCATTCCCACATTTATACCCACAAATTGTTTCGGTCGCGAGCGGCCGTCGTTGGACGTGGGTGAACGATTTTCGCGCTGCTACGTGGAACTTACCCGAATCTTCTTTCGAGCAAAAGCCAAGATCGAGGCGCGTCGGAACGCGCCCCGATCTTGGCTTCATTGCTTGGGCAGCGGCTGGCGAAGAACGATCTGGCCGTTCATCGGGATGACCGAGAGGATGAGCGAAAGCCCTTTGCCGTCGCGGTGCGGCCATGCGGCTCCAACTTCGGTCCAGAAACTGTCGTCGCCCTTGTTGGTGACGTGGTAGGCCCGAAAGACGGGCGTTTTGGGTTCGGTGGAAGCTGCGGTTGAAGTTGTGCGGGCCATGATGAAGTCCTTTCGTTCCGGTGTGGCTCGTTACCACCCTCCGATAGACCGCGCGAAACGGGCGGGGGTCATGTCCTACACGGGTGAGCGAACGCAAACTGGCGCAGGCCGGACATTGACGCGATGGCGCCACATAGCTCGCATGATGGTCCAGCCCCGGCGTCGCCAGCCTATGCGGAGGAGGTAGTTGCGACCAACTTCGTGGTGGGAGTTCGATTTTGGTTTTGAGAAGCCTTGAGCGCTAAGTGACTTGCATGCATCCGTTTATAAAGGATCAATCGTCTGTTTCTCGCTCGCGTAGATAGCCTCAAGAATCTTCAGGGCTGTGATGCCATCGTCAGCACCGCACGCTGGCAAGCGGTTACTGGCTAGATCCGCCGCGAAGCATTCGATCTGGCTGCGGAAATGTGCAGGGGCTGGCTCGCCGACCACTTCAATTTCGCGGACGCCCGAATGATTGTGATAAAAAAGTGCGTTGGCATAATAGCATATGCGAAGTGCGCCGTCTGTGCCGTGGACGTGAATGGTTGCGGGGCTGGAATCCCACCGCCCCGGTGGCAACGGCCCATCGAGGTCCCAGCTAGCGCCTTTGCTGAACAAACCTTCACTCGGAAATGCCGTGGGCCAAGTCCCGTCGTCGTAAAGCAGTTGTCCAATAGCTCCGTTCGCAAACTGCAATGTGGCGAACTCGGTTTGTAATGGCGCTCCGCTGCGGTTGCCGCGACCCCATGCCGACACCACCGGGGCGCCGATCAGCCAAGGCAATATGTCCAGCAAATGGATGCCGTGATCGACCAGCCCCATCCCGGTTCCGCCAGGGCCACCATCGGGATAATGGACAGCAGGAAACGGACGCTGCGCTGAGGGACCGCGACCAGTTACGCAAATTTCTCGGGCGGACGTCACTGTTCCGATCGCACCCGCCGATATCATCTCCCTCGCTTTCATGATGGCCGGCAGGTGCCGATAGGTCGAGCCATAACTCAAAGGTATGTTCCGTAGCGCAAAATGTTCGGCAAGACTTCGGGCGGAAGCCGCCGAATGGGCCAATGGCTTTTCGCATAAGGTTGCAACCCCGGCATCGGCGCAATCACAGGCAATCTGGGCATGGGTCGCGGCAGGGGTTAATACGCAAGCAATATCGAGTTTTTCCTCCCGCAACATCGCGAGGTGCGATTCGTAGAGTGTGATTCCTTTACGGATTGTTGGGCTGGGCCGCCGTTTAGACGATCGCTCGGCGATGGCAACGACGTTGACCAGCGATGATTTGGCATAAGCCTGAAGGTGAATTTGGCCGACCTCTCCCAAACCGATCAATCCGACACGCATAGGCTGGTTATACCTCATCCTACCCTTCCCATTCCATATTGCCATCGACGCCGATTGCCTGACCGCTAATGTGGCGCGCGCCGTCACTTGCAAGAAACATGCAAAGCGCGGCAATTTCCGTGGGATGGATCATGGTTCGCATGGAAACAAAGGACAGAAACGTCTTCTCTGCCTGTTCCAGAGGTAAATCGCGCTCGCGCGCAAATTGCTCGATTAAGGCGCGTCCTCTGGGATTGTCAATCAAGCCGGGAAGGATTGCATTGCACCGGATGTTCCACGCACCAACTTCGCGCGCGGTGTTGTTGCTAAGCGCAATCAGCCCGGCTTTTGAGGCAACATAAGCCCCGCGACCAGGCAAACCCGTTCGCGCAGAGCTTGTCGAAATGTTGATAATACAACCGGAGCGCTGGGCTTTCATGGCCGGTATCGCCAGCTTCATTGCGATGAATGCGCCTGTCAGATTGACATCAACGCATTTTTGCCATTCGTCAGCGTCGGTTTCCTCAATAAGAGCGCGGGGCCCGCCAATTCCGGCATTGTTGACCAAAACGTCAAGGCCGCCCCATTTCAGGTTCACCTGATCGAACAGTCGGCCCAGATCCGCACTATCCGAGACATCAGCCAATTCTGTAATCAAGTCAGGATGTTCTGCGCGCATTTCGTCGAGAACTGCGGCATCAACATCACAAATGGCGACGTGCGCGCACGATGCGAGAAACGCTTCCGCAATGGCCCGCCCAATTCCTGCACCGGCCCCTGTTACCAACACCCGTGTATTCATCGGGCTATACCCAGAATTTGACGGACGTCAGATACGCTTGCACATTCATAACCAAGCTGATGTACAATCGAGCGGGCGCGTTCGACCAGTTGACCGTTGGTCGCGAAAACCCCCTTTTCGAGGTAGAGATTATCCTCCAGCCCAACACGGACATTGCCGCCAAGAATCGCCGTCTGCGCGACAACGGGCATCTCCTCCCGTCCAATCCCTAGCGCTCCCCACACCGCGCCGGATGGCAAGAGCTGCTTCATATAGTATATGCCCAGCGTATCGGCTTTCATGCACCAATTGACGCCCAACACGAATTGGAACATCGGCGGTCCATCGATCAACCCTTCGGCAATCATTGCCTTGCCAAATTCGATATCGCCTGCGCCAAATACCTCCAGTTCAGGTTTGATCCCCAATTCCCGATAGCGCGCCGCCATCGCGCGCAGGGTTTGTGTAGAATTCATGTATATGAACTCTTCGCCGCCCTCCGTCTGGTTGCTCGTATTGATATCAAGCGAGGCGATGTCCGGACGACAAAGCTCCAGATGTTCCATGCGCTCGTCGACTGAAGCGACATCGCTGCCTGCCATCGCGCGGCTGTCATTGGCGGGGTCAGGCTTGTAGAATGCACCAAGACCTCCGGTAAGATTTATCAATATGTCACGTCCACTGTCACGCAAGCGGTCGGTCACTTCTTTGAATAACCTGGGATCGCGGCTGCCACCGCCCGTTTCGGGATCGCGGACATGGATATGCGCTATCGCGGCACCAGCATCTGCGGCTTCGACGCACGCGGCGGCGATTTGGGCGGGTGTAACAGGAAAATTGGGATGTTTGCGATTGAACGGAGCATTTCCCGTTACCGCGCATGACACAATTATTTTGCTGTTTCTTAGCATCAAATATTCTCCAATTTGGCAGCTGTTTTGCGAAGTAACGACTTGGCTAATGCCGATTACTTCAGTTGGGCATGGGGTTTCGCAGGCAGCGCTATCACGGCTGGATACCGACTTCCCGTCCACAATGTTATTTCGGCGGGCTGAGGCTTGCTTTCCAACTCGGGCAGCGTCTTCGTACTGCCATTGATGGAAAATTGGGGCCAGTTCGATGACGCGATCTGAATGCCGATCCGGCTGCCTTTGCGGAATGTATGACCTATAACCATAGTTGGCAAATTCAGCTTTTCCGGCACGCCTGCCGTCATCCAGACTTCCCGGTTATATCCGTTGCGATATCGGGCACGCAGCGCGGTATCGGCAACATTGTAGGTTTTGCCATCACGCAAAACCTCTACAAGTTTTGCAAATATGTCGAAATCCGGCCTGTTGGAGGACGCCCAGAGTGTCACGCCGACATTACCATAGGTAATAACATCTTCATCCAGCACGCCGGACAAAAATGTTCTGACGTCTGATCGTTTGGCGAGGGCTTGTTGATCGACAGCACCCATCGGATATTTGGTGCCTAAATCCTGGGGATATCCCCCCCCGCCTAAGGTCGGGACCGGGCGTAGCGGGTCGTGCAGATATGATGTTGTTCCCAATTGAATTGAACAGGCTTTGTCGGCTGGTGAGAGGCCCAGGCTGTTATTACGAGCATCCAGACAAAGCCGCAGGCCGGTATTTGATATTGGCCAGCTTTCACCTGTCCGCCACCGGCGAATGCCGTTGTCGTAATAGCTGATAGCGGGAGTTGCGCGAACCTTTGCCAGCGCAGCGCCGTCTTCTTTCACAAACGCGTCAAACCAATCTACTGCGCGCTGGGCGTAGTTCAGCCTGGCATCGCCGACAGCGCGGTCGCCAACCAAGGATTTTTCAACCTCCAGACTTTGCTGGCAATGCAGCCCCGATGAAACAATCAGTTTATGATCGTTGGTCTGGCGTGCTTCCGCCCGTGCGCGGTTTGCCTCGAACACGCCGATTTCGAGCTGAGGAGTGTAGTCAAACCACGATGACATCCACAGTGTCGGGATCCGAATGTCGTCGCGATCCGATATGCGTGAGTCCGACCATGAAGGCGAATCTATTGGCCGGGTGATATAATCCTCAAACTCGGTAGGCGCGACACCCAAGCGTTCCATCAACTCAATCTGTGGAAAGCCTTTGGACGCATCGGGCCAGTCATCGGCGAGATCTTGGTCTGGTGTAGGATCACCGATAGGTTCGGACTTGCCACGATCCAGTTTTCCATAATAATAAAACCAGGATGCCCATCCTCCAAGCCAGAACACTCCGCCTCGCCGCGTCTGGCCGGGTTCCCGGACATTGGTCGCCTTGGCCTCTGTCATCGCAACAGCCGCAGAGCGTGGAATCATGGCGACATGGGCAGGGTGCCTGGCAAGCGCGAGATCGAGCTGGTTTTCCGCCGACGATGAACATCCAAAAGTGCCGACACGGCCCGTCGACCATGGCTGGCGCGCAATCCAGTCCAGTGTCGC
>JANOPT010000179.1:0-9956 GCA_031421975.1 Sphingomonadales bacterium
GCAAAGCTGCGTAATCCGCTCAGCCGGCTGTCGGCCCATATTGTGCTGCGTTTTTTCCAAATGCTGGAACAGCATTTCAACGATCCGTCGGTGCATTTACGGATTGGTGAAAAAGCATCGATGCAAAATTTTTCCGATCTGGGTTACTCGACGCGGCTTGAGGCCAATCTTGCATCGGTCATCGAAGCGAATATCCGAATCCAGCTGCTGCGCCAGAATATGTTCCGCACCAGTTTCGAACTCGCTGGCAAACCGCCTTTCATGCTATGGGAATATCATCCGGATAGTGTGAACGTCTACGCGCCTTTCATCGAATTTTCGGTCGCCACTTATGCGCGGTTGTCACGGCAAATTTTGAACGAGCCGCCTTTGTTACGCGCAGTGCATTTCCGGCATGGCCCGCGTTTCGATGTCGGCAAATACGAGACTGCCTTTGGCTGTCCTGTGCAGTTTTCGATGCCGGAGACGCGCATGGAAATAGCCGCGCGTCAGGTTTTTAGGCCGTCTCCGCACGCCAACGAGGCTCTGTTAGACGCAGCTTCAAAACGGTACGAGCAACCGGCCGGGTGGATGGCCGAAGGCAAAATGTATCTGGCATACAGCTATTTTTACCTGTCCAACGGAATGGATAAATCACCGCCGACGCTTGATCGCATGGCTCAGTCGTTCGGCATCGGTGAACGCACATTGCGACGCAGGCTGGTCGAAGAAGGCGTGCCGTTCCGCGACATGCTGGATTGCGTGCGTCGGGATTTATGGCGGCTTTATCGGATCGAGGATAAACGGTCGCTGGGCGAGATATCGTTATTACTGGGGTACAGCGACCTCAGCGCATTCACCCGGGCCCACAAAAGATGGTATGGCAAGTCGCCGAGCAAGGCGTGACCGAGGCCCAATTTGACTATTCGAGGGGAAAATGGTGGGCGTAGCAAGGATTGAACTTGCGACCCCTGCGATGTCAACACAGTGCTCTACCACTGAGCTATACGCCCACGCTGCGGCAGCCTCTAGCTGGGCTTGCCTTATCATTCAAGCCTATTTCAGTTCACCGAAACTTTCCTTGGCAAACAGGCGTTCGACCTCAAGCACCAGGTCCTTCAAATGGAACGGCTTGGACAGAATCTTTGCGCTCGGCATGGATTCGCCCGCGCGCAGTGCCACGCCTGAAAACCCGGTGATGAACATCACTTCAGTCGCAGGCGACACTTTGCTGCAATGCCGCGCTAGTTCAATACCATCCATTTCGGGCATGACGATATCTGTCAGCAGTAAATCGAAATGCTCGCGTTCAAGCAACGGCGCAGCTTCGGTCCCGCGATCGACCGACACCACTTCATAGCCTGAACGCTCCAGCGCACGCGCAAGATATTCGCGCATCGCCTGTTCATCCTCGGCTAGCAATATGCGGGTCATTTTCTATCCTTACAATCCGTCACGCACATCATGTCATGCATACCGGGCAGACGATAATCGCAGAGATTTAATTTTTTTGCACCTTTTTGCAAAAAACGTGACAAAATACGGACACACAGACATTATATGCCCATGGCAATCAGTAGCGTGGTCGGTTTTCAATCCTTTGGCGTTGATACGCCTGCTTTTCCAGTACTCTTATCGGTGCCTCATGCCGGGCGCGATTATCCCGACGATATTTTCCAGTCGCTCCGTTTGCCAAGGTCCGCGCTGCTGCGCCTTGAAGACCGCTATTCGGATTTGTTGGCGCGCGATGCCATTACGCATGGCTATCCGACAATTATCGCACGCCGCGCCAGGGCATGGATCGACCTCAACCGCGAAGAACATGATATCGATGTTGAGATGGTTCGCGGAGCGGATCGTGCACAGTATCCCACTCCGGGCGCAAAACAGCGTGGCGGGCTCGGGCTGATACCGCGCCGGCTGTCGGGCGCTGGCGATTTATGGAAAGCACCGTTCGAGCTTGCCGATATCGAGCGTCGTATCGATATCTACCATCGGCCTTATCATGCCACAATTTCCGCTGTGCTGGAACATATGCGCGATATTTTCGGCGTTGCGATTTTGCTTGATCTGCACAGTATGCCACCGCTGAAGATCACTTCCGTTGCTCCCCCGCCGCAGTTTGTTGTTGGCGACCGGTTCGGCAAAAGCGCCGGGTCGAAATTTGCCGAAATTGTCACCGAACGCATCCGCGAGCGCGGATTTGGCGTAGCACTTAACCATCCTTATGCCGGCGAGTATATTTTGCGACGCCACGCAAATCCTGCGGTCAATATCCATGCCTTGCAGCTTGAAGTAGACCGATCACTCTATCTTGATTCGGCGTTGCGTGAACCAAGTGCGGGGCTGGGCGCAATGGCACTGTTGATACGCGGTCTCGCCGACGCGCTTACGGATGAGGCGCTTGGGTCGTCGACGCTAATGGCCGCTGAATAAGCCGCTTTGCGGACCTCCAAGAAAAAACCACCCCGGAATAATCCGGGGTGGCCAAGGTTCAGGGAGGTGGTGCCGCCTGACGGCACCGGTAGGACGGAAAAGGGAGGGGAGATTTCCGTCCTGTAACCTGAATGGGCATTTCACATTTCAAAATCAAGACCATCGTCGAAAATTTTGCATTTCCATCGGCAGACGGACTGACTGTTACGGGCAAAGGAACGTCATCTTCTCATATCGATGAAAAAATATGTTGCTAATGAGAATAACTCGCAATAAAAACCGGCTTGGAGAATATCATGCTGGTTCATCAATTTTCACCCAAACCGATCAGGTTAATGGACATCCGTTCGCGCGATGCGCGCCATATTTTGGCTGCGCGCATATATTGTTTTGTATCAGGCGCGGGTCACGACCCGCTGGTGCGGATGGCCGAGTGCCTCCATTCGCCATTGACGGCGCGGCGGTTCGGATTGTTGATGGCTACGGTAACCTATATGTGGCCCGATCCGTTCGAGGTCAGGCGGCCTTGCTGTCCACAGGCGGGGCTTGATGAAGCCCTGCTGATGACCGCAATCCGCCTTGCTGAATGCAACGCGCGTCCGCAATTCGACGAAATGTTGGGCGACATGCTGTCGGACGACGCGCGCAATACGCTGTTTATCCACGCCCGATGGTTATATTCAGCTGCTGCGAGTACCGGTCAGGGCCACATCCGCTGAATAAACCGCAGCCGGTCGGCAAACTGGTGTTTCAATGCGCCGATGACGTGAAGGAAAATCAGAATTACCAGCGGTTTTGTAAGGATTTCATGGCCATCGCGACCAAGGCTAGACAGATTTTTGCTGTCAGCTAGCGGCAGGTCGATTGTGAAAAGTCCGAAAAAATCCACCGGTGGCGCGCCGGGACGCGCGCCGACCATCAACCACCCCGTAACCGGGACCGCAATGATCAGAAAGTAAAACAGCGCATGGACTGTTTTTCCCACAGCAGCCTGCCAACCCACGATCGCATTCGGCATCGGTGGAGGTTTGTGACCGAGCCGCCACAACAATCGCAAAACCGACAAGAATAATATGGATATGCCAATGGCCTTGTGCGGGTCCATATAGGCAGCCTTGGCGGCGCGGGGCAAATCATCGGACATGCTTGCCAAAGCGACGTTGGTCACAATCAAGATCGCAATGATCCAGTGAAACGCAATGGCAAGCTTGCTATATTTTTCCATGCCGTCCTCCTGCCTGACGAGGTTACGGCCCAATCGCGTTGCCGGTTAACCGGTGGGCAGTTCCGTCACTTGCGGGACCTTACCTTGTGACACCTGAACTGCAAATATTTCGCGCATCAGTTGCAACGAAAACAAATGGGCGTGAATGAGCGCAAGGATGCCATTCTGGTTGAGCTTGCGGACGGTATCGCCGCGCAGGTCACGCAGCTTGTTTTCGTCGACCATCTTGAAACCACGATAGATGAACGGCTGTTCCTGACCTTCTTGCTGGATCGACACTTCGCCATCCATCAATAACTCGAGCTTTTGCAATTCATCGACGAACGCGTGCGTTTGCGATCCGGCGTTTTCGAAATCTTCGCAGAATTTCAGGATCGCCTTGGTATTCTCGCTTGGCTGGCCATCTTCGAACAGCGCAGTCCCCTCGTCATATTCGCCGACCGCGCCCGACGTCGGGTCGAAACACAGTGATAATTCGTCGGTATCGGGACGCAGCTTTGCCAGCATGAAAGGGTAGCGGCGGATATAAGCGGGCACATATACCGGCCGGTCGAACTGACCTTCTTCGTTCATGAAGGTGTTTACCCCCTCGTTCATACCCATCAGAACCAGCGGTACGGGGTTATCCGACGCCGAAAAAATGATTGGATAATGGCGTGATGCAGGTACGAATTCCTCAATCGTCAACGGTATGGCATGTTGCCCGTCCATGAACTTTGCGTTTTCCAGCAGGCGCGACTTCCACGTCAGATGTTCGTTGCTGTTGAGCGGGACAAGGTCCTTGTACAGAAGCGGAAGATTGGCGGCTTGGGGCGCGGTGGCCATGAGTAACTCCATATCAGATGAGGTTCGACAGAAAAACGTTGCGGCGCTTTAGGCGGGCAGGCGCCCTTAGGCAAGCGGAACAAGCTTTCCAGGGTTCATGATACCAAGCGGATCGAAGGCATGTTTGATGGCCCTGAGTGAGGCCAGCCGGGCCGGTTCGGCCAAACGGGCAAATTCGTCTATTTTGGCCATCCCGATACCATGCTCTGCCGACAGCGATCCTCCATAATCGCGCACGCGGTCATAGATGTGCGACGTGATGGCCCGGCCGTCGCCAGCATACCAGGATGCGATGTCGATACCCAACGGCGCCTTGACGTGGAAATGGATATTACCGTCGCCCAGATGCCCGAACGCGACGGTTTCGGTACCGGGATAACGCGCCTCGATAACAGGGGATTCCTGATCGATAAACCGTGCCATTTCGTTCACGGGAACGCTGATGTCGTGCTGCAGCGCCGGCCCCTCGGCACGTTCTGCCTCGGCAATCGAATCGCGGATTTTCCAGAACGCGTCTGCCTGCGCTTCGCTGCTGGCGATGGTCGCGTTTTCGAGCAATCCCTCGCCAACGGCCTGTTCCAGCAGTCGTACGGCCAGTTCCGATGGACTGGTCTGCCGTTCATCGTCCTGCATAAATTCCATCAACGCGTGCCAGCGATGCGGCGTTGCCAATGGTGGCCGCGTTCCGGCAATATGTTTGACAACCGCGGTCAGTGCACGGTCGGGTAAGATCTCGAACCCCTCGAGCCGGTCGCGCGCGTGGCGCTGCATGAACAGCAGCAACTGATAGGCTTGTGATGGGCTGTCGATACCGGCCCAGATCACGCAGCGATCGATTAACTGCGGGACGGTGTGAAGCACCGCCCTGGTCACAACGCCGATGGTCCCTTCGCCGCCGATCAAAAGATGTTTCAGGTCATAGCCCCGATTGTCTTTTTTCAGCGGCGCCATGCCGTCATAGATCGATCCATCGGGCAGTACCGCCTCGATACCGGCGACAAGCTGGCGCATTGTGCCGTGCCGCAGTACCTGCGTACCTCCGGCATTGGTCGAAATCAGACCGCCAATGGTTGCTGACCCTTTACCGCCCAAAGTGAGCGGAAAGCGGCGGCCCACGCCTGTTGTCGCATCGTGCAAATTCTGCAAGATTACCCCGGCGTCGCAGACCACCAGGCCGCTGGCCGGATCGATTGGTTCGATCCGGTTCATACGCCGCAACGACAGGATCAGCGCATCGCCGCTATCGTCCGGGGTCGCGCCTGCCACCATCCCGCTGTTTCCGCCCTGGGGAACGACGGGCAAGCGGTACTTCACGGCAATCCGGATGATCGCCGCGACTTCACTGGTCCTGGCAGGGGACAGCAATGCCGCCGCTGCACCTGTATACCGCCCGCGCCAGTCGGTGAGCCATGGCACAATCGCGGATTGGTCGTCAGTATAGCCTTTCGGCCCCAAAATTTCGTACAATTCCGATAAGGCGTTTACATTTGGCACGGCATTTTCCATTAGCATATGACCGCAGACAGGGCAGGGGCCGGGCGTTGTTCAATTCATGCCACGTTCAACCCTATCGGGTAAAGCAAATCGAACTTCAACATGACACCGGAACCTTACTTGCGCGCAGTTTTGGCCATAGTCCTCTTTGCGGTAGCTGTCATGCTGTTGTCGCGCGACGCTTTGGCTCAAATCGAGGTGATAGCTACCGAGAATCCGTTCACGCCAATCATCCGCCTCAATACGCGATATTATCAGGTCCGGATCGACCAACGGGTTATAATTCGGTTGCCCAGCCAAGTGATGGCACCGAATGCCGTTGGGGCGCAAAAAAATGCTACTGCCAAGATCAGATATAAGGAAAGCAAGGTCGGCAATTGCCTGTGGGTCAACAAACTCGCCGGCTCGCGGCCTGGCCCTAATCGCAGTTTGGACCTGATTACGCGCGACGGCGTCATGGTCAGGGCGTATCTGGGCGATGGCTGCCTGGCCCGTGAATTTTACGCAGGTGCCTATATGGAGCGTTCTTACGACGGTAAATTATGCGTCGACCGCGACCTTCTTCACGCACGAACGGGTGCCAAGTGCGAAGTGGACAAATTCAGGCTGTTGACGCCACGTTGATCGCCACAGGCATTCCGCCAATTTTCTTGACATTTCGCTTTATAACGACCAAAAGCCGCGCAAGTCGGCGCAGGGTTTATCCCGGTCGCACGACATCCTTTCTTTCCGGAAATATTATATGCGCTTTGCCGACATCGGCCTGTCTGACGAATTGTTGAGAGCTTTGACCGAGGCCGGTTATGATGAACCGACACCGATTCAGGCCGCAGCAATTCCGCAGGTTCAGATGATGCGTGACATCATCGCGATTGCCCAAACCGGCACTGGCAAAACTGCAAGTTTTGTTCTGCCGATGATTGATGTGCTGGCCAATGGCCGTGCGCGTGCGCGGATGCCGCGAAGCCTGATTCTCGAACCGACCCGCGAACTCGCGGCTCAGGTGGCCGAGAATTTCGAGAAATACGGCAAATATCACAAGCTATCGATGGCGTTGCTGATCGGCGGCGTCCAAATGGGCGACCAGGTCAAGGCGCTGGAAAAGGGCGTCGACGTCCTGATCGCGACACCGGGCCGGTTGATGGACCTGTTCGAGCGCGGCAAGATACTGCTTACTGGCTGCGAATTATTGGTGATCGACGAGGCTGATCGCATGCTGGATATGGGATTCATTCCCGATATCGAACATATTTGTACCAAGCTGCCCGCCACGCGCCAAACCTTGCTGTTTTCGGCGACTATGCCGCCACCGATCAAGAAGCTTGCCGACAAGTTTCTGTCGAACCCGAAATACATCGAGGTGGCCCGCCCTGCCTCGTCGAACCTCAACATCGAACAGTTTCTGGTCAACGTCGCGCCGACGAAAAAGCGCGACGTGTTACGCGACCTGATCCGTAGCGAGAATGTGCAAACCGCGATTGTCTTTTGCAATCGCAAGACGACGGTTCGCGAACTGAACAAAAGCCTTCAACAGCACGGCTTCAAATCGGGCGAGATCCACGGCGACATCGACCAAGCCACGCGCCAGCGCCAGTTAGAGGCATTCAAATCGGGCGAAATAAATCTGTTGATCGCATCGGACGTTGCTGCGCGGGGACTAGATGTCAAAGGCGTAAGCCATGTTTTCAATTTCGATGCGCCATGGCATCCGGACGATTATGTTCACCGTATCGGCCGAACCGGCAGAGCAGGGGCAAAAGGCAAGGCCTATACTTTCGTCACCAAGGCTGATGAAGAAGCGATCGACAGTATCGAAAAATTGATTGGCGTGAAGATTGGCCGGTTGGGTAAGGTCGAAGCGCCTGCTGAAGCGCAGCCTGAAAGGGCAAAGCCAGCGCGGACGAAACCCGAAGCGGCAAAGGTCGTTGCCAAGGCACCGCCAAAAACTGCGAAGCCCTCTGCACCTGCCGAAGACGAACCCCGGCCAGCGAGGGCGTCACGCGCCGCCGCGGCACCGCGCGAAAAAACGCCTGAAAAGATACGGGATGATGGGCCTGACGATGGCTGGAACGGGCCGATGCCCAGCTTCCTGAACCAGACTATTCCATCATAAACGAAAAAGGGGCCCGTAAAACAGGCCCCTTTCTTTTGATGGTCGCAACGCGGTTTAGAACTTGCCGCGAAGCGTAATGCCATAGGTCCGAGGCTCTGCAAGGAACTGCGAAAATATCTGGCGACCGCCGGGATATTGCGGGTCGACAAACGGTGCCGAAGAAGCGCCTGCCTGGAATGGCGAGTTAAATGCGACCTGGGCATAATCCTGATTGAAGATATTCTGACCCCAAAGCTCTACGCCCCAGGATTCGTCTGGACCGCGAAGGCCGATACGCGCGTTGAACACAGCAAAGCCGTCCTGCCCCTTTTGTGGGAACAGGTCGGAACCGGTGTTGTAATCGCTGGTCATACGGCCGTCGATATAGACAAGTCCGCTCATCCCATTGCTGCCGATATCGGGAGTCCAAGTCACGCTCGACGTAGCAACCAATTCGGGTGCATTGGACAAATTGTCGCCAGGCAGTTTGCGTAACGCTTGGTCGAGAGGGACAAGTCCGCTGGCATTACCGACAAGGTCGTCACGATATTTCGTCTTTGCATAGGTAAGTCCCGCAGCCATCCGGAAGTTTCTGACTGGAACAAGCGAGGCTTCCAACTCGACGCCCTGCGTGCGAACGCCATAGCTGACATCGCCCGGGGCGCAGGTGCCAGTTGCATTCGGCGTTGCGTTGAAATTGGTTCCCGCTGCCGAAAGGCTCTGATCGGTGTCCGCGTCGGGTCCGCCGACCAGGTTGGAACAACCGTTGATCGTCTGCACCAGAAACACAGTACCGTTAAAGGTATTGAGCTGGAAATTCGAGAAATCCGAACGGAAAGCGCCAACGCTCAGGCTGAACGGACCAGTCGAATATTTCGCGCCGATTTCGTAGCTATCGACAAGTTCAGGGTCGAACTGCAATTTGCCGACCAGAGCCTGCGCCCCGCCGACTGCCGCGAATGGCAGCACGGGTGATTTAAGCGCCGACCGATCAAGGTTAAAGCCCCCAGCCTTATACCCACGGGCGAAGCTGCCATAGAGCAGCAAATCATCGATCGGTTTCCATGACAGAATTGCCGTGCCGGTGAATTCATCTTCGCTACGACGATCGTTAATCGAAACGCCGTTCAATTCGGCAGTGCTGTTTCCTTGGCAAGACAGGCTGATAACTGCACCCGCGGTACCCGCGAGCGGCGTTGTCAGAAAGGGCAATAACGCCGCCTGGTTGGCCGTACAAACTGTGTTGTCGTTACCGAATGTCGCATCAAACTTCTTCTTGTCCTTGGTGTAGCGGACACCCAAAGTCAGATCGACTGTGTCGGTAATGTGCACAATGTTGTGCGTGAATACTGCCCAGTTGGTTCCGTCCTGAAAATAGCGGTCATTGGTGCTGCCTAGGTCGTTCAGCGTGTCGAGACGATCAAGTGCGGCAAGAATTGGTGCGCCGCCTGCGCCCAAGGGCGTAAGCCCAGCGGCGATAGCGCCGCGAACCGGTGTCGACAAACAGCTTTGTCCGGTTGGCGAATACCCAACTGCAAGCGGGCCGCCGGAAACAATGCGGCAGTTTGCAAACCGGCCATATTGGCTCCCGAAGCGCAAATTGTCGCGGACTGTCAGTTTTTCATTGGCGTAAAAGCCGCCAACCAGCCAGTCGAGCTTGCCGTCGAATGCTTCGCCCTGCAAACGCAGCTCCTGAGTGAAGGTATGGAACTGGCGGTATGCATTGTCATCTTCGCCACGGTACAGGATATCGACCGTTCCATAATCGGTGTCGGACGCCTGACCCGACCGATACTGACGATAGGCTGTGATCGAGGTCAGCTTGGCACCACCAAAGTCATAATCGATTTGGCCGGAAAACCCGTAATCCTTGGTCGTGCCAGCAAAGCTGCGGCCCGGGCTTAC
>JANOPT010000180.1:0-8870 GCA_031421975.1 Sphingomonadales bacterium
ATGTCGCCAAGGCCTTTCAATGCTGCGAGATGGGCGAGGGTGCCGCCGATATTACCGGCGCCGATAAGCGCAATCTTCTTGCGAGCCATGAAAATGATGTCCTTCCCTTAGGGCTGTAGCGGAATTGCGGCGGCGATACGCGGATTCGCGCAGCAGGACAACCCATTAAAGCTCCGGATTCGGGGCTTTTTCTGATATCAGTTCGCAATAGCGATAAGAGGGGTCCCTCTCGCCTTCAGGGGAGAGGAGCGAGACTTACAAGCTTGCTCGTTAGTTGCAGCGGAGAGGGGTTTCTGCCCCGCCGATAGCGCACAGCCCCTCTCCAACTTCGATGAAGGAGAGAGAGGGTTTACCCCGCCAGTTCACCCAGCAATAATTTCCAGTGCACGACATTATCGTCGAGCGCTTTTACTGGTAGCCGCTCGTCCTTGCCATGCGCGCGGAAATCAACGGGAACCACCACCCAAGCACCATTCGCGCCGTAGATCGGGATGCTCGCCACGCGAAACGGCCGCGCGTCGCTGGCGCCAGTCGACATCTCGGGTGAAATCGGCGCGCCGGGGTGGAGCGTATGCACCGCTTTCTCGAAAGCAGCGCTGACATCTGCGCGCAACGGCGACGACAAAGAGGCTACGTAGTCGTCATTTCGCGTCACTACCACTTCGGGGTCGGACACGATATAAGTCAGTTGTTTCTTCACATCATTGGGGTCGACGCCAGGGAAAATCCGGCAATTGATCATCGCGGTTGCAAGCTGCGGCAGCGCATTATCGGCATGGCCCGCGAACAGCCGCGTTGGCACGCAGCGGGTGCGGGTCAGGCCAACCTCGGTTTCGTTGGCTTCGACAATATCTGCCGCAGCGCCGTCCTTGGGATCTGCCAGCCAGGCGCGCATCGCATCGCCCAGCGCTCCTTTTTCCTGCTTCTGTCGCTCGGTAAAATAGGCGCGCGTGGTTTCGCTCAGCATCGGTTCAAACCGGTGCGCCTCGATCTTATCCAGCGCATGCGACAGCCCGTAAATCGCATTGTCCTTGCGCGGTTTTGATGAATGCCCGCCGCGATTACGCACGGTCAATGTATATCCGGCGAAGGTCTTTTCTGCTGTCTGCATCAAGAACCCTGCCGGCCGCCCATCGGGGAAAAAACCGCCACCGCCGCCATCAGCATTCAAGCCATATTCGACGTTGAGTTTATCCTTCCACTCGGTCGCACCCTTGTCGGCACCGATGCCGTTGGTTTCCTCGTCGCCGGTAAAGAACACGATGATGTCGCGGGTGGGTTTGAAGCCCGATGCCTTTAGATCGATTAGCGCCTGCGTTATCGCAACGATACCGTCCTTCATGTCGATCGTGCCGCGCCCGTAATAATAGCCGTCCTTCTCGGTCAGCACGAACGGGTCGGTGGTCGAGTCCTCAAGCTTGGCTTCGACCACGTCCATATGCCCCATGAGCATGATCGGCTTGGATTTGGCTTTGCCCGGCGCGCGCCAGCGGACGATCAAAGCGGCGGTTTTCTCGGTGACTTTGGTAACGTTGTCGGTGCTGTCGTAAGGCACGACGTCGACATCGGCGGCAGGAAAACCGGCGGCTTTGTATTGTTCGGCGAGATAATTCGCCATTTCGGGCACCTTGCCGCGCCCAAATACGGTCGGAATGTTGACAACATGCTCGAACATGTCGCGCGTGGCCTTTTGGCTGGCGGGGGAAAGTTCGGCGGAAGGTGCGGGCGCTGCGGCCAGCGGTGCCGCTGCCACCAAAGCGGTCGAAACCAGAAGCAACTTCAACATATCGATCCTCCCCTTATCGCTGTGCCGAGCCGTGACCCTCGGCCAGATATTCCTCCGACTGCATTTCGAGCAATCGCGAAACGGTGCGGTCGAATTCGAACCTGCCGTCACCTTCGATATAAAGAGCATCGGGCAAAGCGTCGGCGCTGGCAAGCAGCTTTACGCGGTATTCGTAGAGCGCGTCGATCAACGTCACGAACCGCGCCGCCTCGTTGCGATTTTGCGGCCCTAGCACCGGAATGCCGACGATAATGACGCTGTGGTAACGACGAGCGATGGCAAGATAGTCCGCTGCACCGCGCGCTTCGCCGCACAGCCGTTTGAAGGAGAAAACGGCAACGCCCTTTAGCGATTTTGGCACATGCAGGCTGCGTCCGCCGCCCAAGTCAATCTCGGCTACCGGTACATTTGCTTTGTCCTCGGGGGGATAATCGGTGAGTCGGAAAAAGCTTTCGGAGAGCTTCGCTGTCGCCGCCGGCCCGTTCGGGACCAACCAGGTTTCCGCATTGCCCAGCCGGTCGCGGCGGTAATCGGTTGGCCCGTTGAGGCCGATGACATCGAGCTTTTCCTTTACAAGGTCGATGAACGGCAGAAACAAGTGCCGGTTAAGGCCATCCTTGTACAAATCATCGGGGTGCCGGTTCGACGTCGTCACCACGGTGACGCCCGCCGCAATCAGCCCGGTGAACAGCCGCGACATGATCGCGGCGTCGGCCATGTTGTTCACCACCATTTCGTCAAAACAGAGCAGTCGCGCCTCGTCGGCGAGCGCCTCGACCAAGGGCGGTATCGGGTCGCCCTCTTCCTTAGCGCGTTCCGCCTTTAGCCGCGCATGAATGTCCAGCATGAACTCGTGGAAATGCGCGCGGCGCTTGCGCTTAATCCTCACGCTATGAAAAAACAGATCCATCAACATGGATTTGCCGCGCCCGACCCCGCCCCAGATATAAAGCCCACGTGCCGGGTCCGGCTTTTTGCCGAGAAGCCGCCAGATCGTGCTGCCACGCGGAGGAACGGCTTCGAGTTCGGCCTGGACTTTCGCCAGCGCTTGCACTGCCGCCCCCTGATCGGGGTCGGGCTTTAGCTCACCCGCTGCAATCAGCGCTTGGTACCGTTGCTCAGTGCCGACCATTGACCACCTGAAAATGATTCACGCGGAGACGCGGAGACGCGGAGGGTTTTGTGGAATTGGTCCGCACTTTGCCGACCAGACAGAGTTCACGCAGAGTTCGACAGGGACACCGAGAAAGAAAATCCTGTCTTCGCGTCTCCGCGTCTCCACGTGAGATTTTCATCGTTTCGTCGGCTTCCTGATCGTGCCGGAAAAGGCCGCAACCCGTGAGTTGCGTTGCACTACCAATCCGCGCATGAACAGCAAGCGCCCGGTTTCCTTGAGCAATTCCACTTCAGCATCGAGCGGTTCGCCAACGATTCCCGCTCCGATAAACTGTACAGAAAGGTCGAGAGTTACTGCTGCCCCTGCCTCAATCAGCCCGAACATCCGCGACGCACCGAACATGGCGACGTCGATAAAGCCCAAAGTAACGCCACCGTGGATTGCGTTCGACAGGTTGCTATGCGTATGGCCGGGGAACATGCGTAGCCGGGCTTTCCCATCGCCCTCGCTGCGGAGGAGCATCTTGCCCAGCACCGTTCCGTTGTAGCGGCTGGCATCCGTCATTTGCCAGTTCAGCCAGCCCGGATTATCCGGATCGGGGCTGCTGTCGAATGCGGGTGTGTCCAACTGCCGACCCGAAATCAGATGTGCCGTTCGGCAATCATCTTTCGCGTTTCCGCAATTGCTTTTGCTGGGTTGAGTCCCTTGGGACACGCGTTGGCGCAGTTCATGATCGTGTGGCAGCGGTACAAACGGAAGGGATCTTCAAGTTCGTCGAGACGCTCGCCCGCCATTTCGTCGCGGCTGTCGGCCAGCCAGCGATAAGCCTGAAGGAGAATGGCGGGACCAAGGAACTTGTCGCTGTTCCACCAATAAGACGGGCAGCTGGTCGAGCAGCAGGCGCACAGGATGCATTCGTACAAGCCGTCCAGCTTGCTCCGGTCCTCCGGCGATTGCAGACGTTCCTTGCCTGAAGGCTCTGGCGTGACGGTCTGCAACCACGGCTTGATCGACGCATATTGCGCGTAGAAATGGGTAAAGTCGGGGACAAGGTCCTTGATGACTTCCATATGGGGCAACGGCGTAATCGTGACTTCGCTTTTGCAGTCCTCGATCGCGGTGGTGCAGGCAAGGCCGTTCTTGCCGTCGATGTTCATCGAGCACGAACCGCAGATTCCCTCGCGGCACGAACGGCGGAAGGTGAGCGATGAATCCTGCTCGCCCTTCATCTTGATGAGGGCATCGAGCACCATCGGGCCGCAATTTTCGGTATCGACCTCGAATGTATCGTAACGGGGATTTTCGCCGCTGTCGGGATCGTAGCGATAGACCTTGAATTTCTTCAATTTGCCGTCAGTTTTGGCGGCATGCGCCTTGCCCTTCTGGACTTTGCTGTTTTTGGGGAGGAAGAAATCGGCCATATCAATATCCTGTGGACTTCAATGCGTGTCAAATCCGTGATTGAGGCATCGCCCTAACCAACCGCTGTTGCATTCACAAGCCCTCAACTGCGTCCTTTTTAGTTACCTTTTCTGCAAGTCCAACACGCAGCTTGTCGATTTTGCGTCCATCCATGTCGACAACCTCGAAACGCCAGCCCTGATCGATAAATGATTCACCCTCTTCCGGAAGATGGCGCAATATATGCAGCACATGCCCCGCTGCGGTCGCGTAATCCCGGTCATCAGGCAAGTCGATGTCAAGCGCCTCGGCCATTGCGTCGGCCGACATCGCCCCTGACACCAGCATTGACCCGTCGTCGAGCGTGATAATGTTAGGCGCGCTGCCTTGCGCCTGGTCCGATGCAAATTCTCCGGCAATCGCGGACAAAAGGTCATTGGGCGTCACAATGCCCTCAAAATGCCCGTATTCGTCATGCACCAGCAGCATCGGCACATCCGACGAACGTAGTATCTCGAGCGCATCCATCGCGTCCAGCTGATCGGGTATGATGTCCGCGCGGCGCATCAGATTGCGGATGTCGAGCGGTTCGCCCCTGATTTGTGCCGCAACGATATCGCGTGACTGAACAACGCCGATGATGTCGTCGCCGTCGTCTCCGGTGACCGGAAGCCGTGTGTGCAATGAATGAAGTAACGCGTCGCGTACGTCGTCGTCCGAAGCATCGGCAGCGATGCGGTCGACGTCTGTGCGCGGTGTCATCACCTCGCGCACTGGCCTGTCGGCAAGGCGGACGACGCCAGCAATCACTTTGTGCTCATGCTCTTCAATGATTCCCGCATGTGTTGCCTCGGCAAACACCATTCGTAATTCTTCAGTGGTCAGCGCATCGCGGCTGTCGCGGCGAAGACCGAGCGCGCGGAAGATGATCGCACTTGATTTGTCGAGCAGCCAGACAATCGGGGCCGTAATCCGCGCGAGCATTTCCATCGGTCCCGCCATGATCACGGCGATCCGTTCAGGTGCAATCAGCGCGAATTGTTTAGGAACCAGTTCGCCAACCACTAGCGATGCATAAGTGGTGATGCTGATGACGATGCTGAAACCCAGCGTGCCGGCCCAGTCATCCCCGATGCCAAGCAATTCCAGCCTGTCGGCAACTGGCTGCCCAAGGGTCGAGCCTGAATAAGCGCCCGCGATTATACCAATCAGCGTAATACCGATCTGCACCGTTGAAAGAAATTTACCCGGGTCGCGCGCCAGACGCAGTGCTGCAGAAGCGCCGCGCTTCCCGTCGTCCGCCATTGCCCTCAGCTTGGCGGTGCGCGCCGAAACGATGGCGAGTTCGGACATCGCAAAAACACCATTGATGGCGATCAGCACCAATATTGTTGCGGCATCGAACCAGGGAAAAGGATGAAGAGATTCCATCGACATATTTGCTGTATCGTGTTGCCTTGCCGTTTGGCAACGTCCTTTGCCAATATTGTTGAATAATGCCGCCCTGCCCAGGGCAATGCACGTCGCGATCGGACCGGCAAATTTTTTTGTCATTAAATTGGCTCATTAACCGTTCAGTTTTGTTATGGTTACGCTGTGATGCAATTAATGAGGGAAATATTATGAAAAAGACCAACTTACTTACCGCAACCTTGCTTGTCGCGGTGCTGCCATTGTCAGCGTGCGTTACCGATCCTGAAACCGGCAACCGGACGATTTCGAAGGCTGCCATCGGCGGCGTGGGCGGCGCGCTTGGTGGCTATCTGCTCGGTGACCTGATCGGTGGACGTCGTGACCGGACCGAAAAAATCGTTGGCGCCGGGATTGGTGCAGTGGCTGGCGCGGGCGTCGGCTATTATATGGATGAGCAAGAGCGCAAATTGCGCCAGCAAACGGCTGGCACTGGCGTCAATGTCATTCGCGACGGTGACAATCTGGTTCTCGATATGCCATCCGAAGTGACATTCGGCGTCGACAGCGCAAACATTGACTCAGGCTTCCGTAACACGCTGGATCAGGTAGCGACGACTTTAACGCAATATGAGAAAACCTATGTCGATGTCATGGGCCATACCGATTCGACCGGATCGGATTCCTACAACCAGGGTCTGTCGGAACGTCGAGCATCATCGGTTGCCGCTTATCTGACGTCGCGCGGTGTGCAGTCCGCTCGTTTGGCAACGCGCGGCTATGGCGAAAGCCAGCCCAAGGCCAGCAACCTGGATGAAGCAGGTCGTGCATCCAACCGCCGCGTTGAAATTCGTCTGGTACCGGTAACTCAGGGATAATCGTTCGGGTTATACCGCAACGCCCTGTAACAATTTGGGCAGCGCGCCACTTTCGCCCCGTGCCTCGGCCATGAAAATGGCTTTGGCAGGGCGGGCGCGCTGCACCAGACCCATTCCGAACCGGCGGATTGCTGAAGCCGTTTTACCAGGAACGGAAAACAGGCGATTGAGGCTGTCGGTGGACACGGCGACCAGCAATGTATCGACGCTTCTCCACCGGCTGTATCGTTCCAGCAGTTGCGTGTCGCCAAAATCGAGGCCAATCCGCATCCCGTCGACCAGGACTTCGGTCAAGGCTGCGACATCGCGCAAACCCAGGTTCAACCCCTGACCGGCAATCGGATGGATGCCATGGGCGCTATCGCCGATCAGCACCAGCCGCGATGCAGTAATCGCATTGGCATGGTGAAAGCCAAGCTTGTACGACGACAATGGTGCAGCCAGTTCAACTGTACCCAACCGGCTACCCATCGCCTTTTCGAGTTCAGCGGCATAGCCTCGTTGCGATAACTTCAGATACGCTTTTGAATCGCCCGCATCGACTGACCAGACAATCGCTGAACGATGACGGCCGTCGGCGTGATCCAGCATGGGGAGTACCGCAAAAGGGCCTGATGGATAAAAGATTTCATAGGCAATGTTGCCGTGCGGCTTTTCATGATAGATGGCGCCGACCATCGCGCTGTGCCGGTATTGCCAATGCGCGATATTGATCCCTGCCTCGTCGCGCGTCTGACTCTGCCGTCCTTCGGCAACGATCATGAGGTCGGAGGTCAGTTCAGCGCCATTATCCAGAATTAGTGCAGCGCTACCGACATTGCGTGTGTTACTGACAATGTTGGCAGGCATATGCAGCGTAATATAGGCGTTGGTTGTCGCCGCCGCATATAATGTCTGGCGCAAAAACCGGTTTTCGAACATCTGTCCGAGGAAGCCGTCATCGACCCCGGGTACAAAATCAAGCGAACCTGGTTTAAGCCCGTCACTGACCCAGATTTGCTCGATAGGGCAGCCCCGGCCCGCCAGCCGGTCGCCAAGACCGATCGCAGCGAGCATCTTCATGCTCGAACTAGAAATGGCCGATGTCCGTCCGTCAAAGCCAGTTGCGGTCAAAGTGGCAGGATCGGCACGATCAACAACATGGCTGGTTATGCCGTGGGCCGCGAGCGAAAGTGCCTGAGTCAGGCCGATCAGCCCTCCGCCAATAATGATAACGTCTGCTTTGCTGGTCATAGCGCCTTTATGGCGCAATCGACATGCAGACTCAAAGGGGGATTTTGCCCGTAATGCTTGACGCGGACTCTGCACCAGTCGAAAAGGCGCTATTAACCTTGTAGAGCAATATCCGATGGCTTCGCGCGTGTCCAGAATACCCTCCAAGCCGAATATGGCAAACTGGCGTCAGATGATGCGCGCATCGCTCATCCGAAGCGGTTCTTTGATCGGCGCCGGCGTTCTTGCGCTGTTCGCGCTGTTTTACGGTCTGGCGGTGATCAGCTACTCTGCCGCAGACGCAGCATTCAACAGCGCGGCGGCCAACGTGCAGCATAACTGGATGGGTCAGAGTGGCGCATATATTGCCGACGCGGCTTTGTTCGTTTTCGGCGTGCCGGCCATATTCCTCTTGCCGCTGATGCTGATATTTGCACGGCGGCTATGGCGCGATGTGCCGCAATCGCAATGGAAGCGGCAACTGCTGTTGTGTGTGATGGGAATGCTGCTGATCGGATTTGGCATGGCCTATTGGCAGCATAATAGCGATATCGGCCTTCCCGCAGGATGGGGGGGCGCCGTAGCGCTGTTGCTTGACGGTGGAGCAAGCGCCCTGGTCGGGCGAATCGAAGGCGGCATGGGAACGGCAATTCGCGTGCTTCTAATATTGTCGGCGTTGATTGCCGGCATCATACTGGTCATTCGCTCGCTTGAACTCGAACGTCCGCTATTCCGGATCCCGGTCCTCTCGATGCCCAGGCTCGGTAACGAGAAAAGTGCGCCGCAGGTGTTTTATGGTGAAGATAATTATGTCGCACCAAAAGTGATAGAAGCAAAGCCGCCGCGCAGGGCTGTCGAGCCGGAAAATCGCAAGCCGCCCTTGATCGAAGACCGGTCACTCGCCCCGAAAAAGGCGGCTTTTCCCACTGGAGCGCGGCAGGGCGACTTTTTCGGCAGCTTCACGCTGCCTTCCCTTGAACTGCTGGATCCGCCGCCTTCGGTCTCGGTGCCCAAGCTCGACAAGGCAGCGCTCGAAGCCAATGCGCGATTGCTGGAATCGGTGCTT
>JANOPT010000181.1:0-9525 GCA_031421975.1 Sphingomonadales bacterium
GGCCGAACACCAATTGCACCAGCCCCGAACAGTCGATGGCATCGCCGCTGCGCCCGCCCCAGCTATAGGGGGTGCCGATCAGTTGTTCAGCCAAATCGGCGGGCGACGCTTCGACTTCGCCCACTTCAGACAAATGCACCAGCGGAATGTAGCCGTTTTCGCACGCCAGATATTTACCACATTCACTGGGTTCGCCGCAGACAATCCGCGCACCCATCGGGTAACGCGCCAGCACCGGTGCTTTGGTCATCGGTGCCGCAGTAATCAACGTCGCCGCCGCGCTGACGATATGCGTCGCATCGAAATCCTCGCCCAATTCGGCAAAGCGCAGATAGCCCAGATAATTGTCATGCAGGCAATAGCCCCACGCCCACTCACCCGCGACGTCGAGCACCGCAAATTCCTCGCCGTGCATCAGCGCGCTAACCGGCATCGAGGTTGCGTGCGCCTCAGCATGGATTTCGGTGACGGGCGCAATTCCGGTGCGCAGCATCGGCACGGCGTAGTGCGGCGCGAATAATTTGCCCGCGAGGCTTATGTCGGCGAGGTCACCTCTGATGGGCGTCGTACGCTTGTCGCCGACAAGGCTGTGCCCGGTCAGTTTATAAATAGGCCGTTCGCCCGGTTTGATTTGGCTGTCTGCCAATTGAAAACCCCTACCCCATATTTTGTCATTCCCGCGAAGGCGGGAATCCATGGCCTAAACTGTCGGTTTAAATGGCTATGTCTGACCATGGACCCCCGCATTCGCGAGGGTGACAAATATAACTAAACCTACAAAATTCCTTTAGCGCGCTGGATAAGTTTCCGTCAAATAGCGAAACACTGCGCGCAGGCCCAAAGCTTCGCCACCCTTAGGTCGACCGGGCTTGCTCGTTGGTCGCCACGCATAGGTGTCGAGATGCACCCAAGGCACATCATCAGGCACGAATTTCTGCATGAAGAGCGCCGCCGTCACCGCGCCGGCGAACGCCCCGCCGCTATTCGCGGTATCGGCAATGTCGCTATCGAGCATGTCGGCATAAGGCGCCCATAACGGCATCCGCCAGATCGGGTCAGTCGCTGCTTTTGCTGCACCGATCAGTGCCTCTGCAACTTGATCGTCATTGCTAAACATCGCAGGCAAATCAGGCCCCAGCGCCGTCCGTGCCGCACCGGTCAGCGTTGCGAAATCAACAATCAAAACCGGCTTATCCTCAACCGCCTTAGTCAGCGCATCAGCCAATACCAGCCGCCCCTCGGCATCGGTATTGTCGATCTCGACCGTAATCCCCTTGCGGCTCTTGATCACATCGCCCGGTCGGAACGCGTTGCCCGCTATTGAGTTCTCAGCCGCTGCGACCAGCATATGCAAGCGCACCGGCAAATGCGCCGCCATGATCAGCTCGGCCAAAGCCAACGCGTGCGCCGCTCCACCCATATCCTTCTTCATGATCCGCATGCCGCTGGCAGGTTTGATGTCGAGTCCGCCGCTATCGAAGGTGATCCCCTTCCCCACAATTGCGACACGAGGATGGCGCGGGTCACCCCATTCAATCTCGATGAGGCGCGGAGCATGTTCCCGCATTGCCGCTTTGCCTACCGCGTGAATGAGCGGATAACCACTCTCCAGCCCCTCGCCGCCGATCACCGTCACTTCCGCCTTGTGCGCCTTGGCAATGCGCTTGGCCTCCGCCTCCAGTGCATTCGGGCCGCAATCCGCCGCTGGCCGGTTCACCAAATCTCGCACCAACGCGGTTGCCTCCGCCTGTAACACCGCATTTTGGATACGCCCCGGTTCCTTGACGAGCAGCACCCGCGCGCCGGTAATTTTCGGCTCGCTCAGATATTCCTGATAGCGATATTGCCCCAGCATCCAGCCTAGCATCGCGTCGCCTGCATCGGCGTCCGCCAACCGATATGTGCCTTCGGGCAGGCTATCAGCGGCTTTGGCTAAATTCCAAACGGCCAATGCCGACGCGTCCGCAACCCCCGCCACTACAGCCCATTCCCCGGGTTTTTCGCCGGGCAGAATGGCTATATCATTTGCGCCACCTTCAAATTTCTGCGCTTTGGCAGCGGTGCGGACGGCGTCTGCTTGTGCTGGCAGCCATCCGGCAAAACCGCCCTTGTCGATTATGTGGATGGGGGTGGCAGGTTGGCCGTTGTCAGGCTGGATCAAATCGTCATAACGCATGTCGGATGCGATAGCGGCAATCGTGCCAAAACGGGAGATATTTAAGGAATGTCACGTATTTTTCTGCTGTTTGCGCTTTTCATATTATCTGCATGCAATCGCCAGCCGGTGAATCCCGTCGAACTGCCCGATGATGTCGCAGCCTTGTCCACGCCATTCCTTGCAGCAGTAAAGCGCGGCGATCAGGCGGCGGCGGAAAAATTCCTGTCCGACGGATTTATTGACGACAGCCGCGTGCAATTTGCCGAAATGTCCGCGCTGCTTAAAAAGTCACCTGCGCTGGTTCCCGCGATTTATCAGCCCAAGGCCGAATTGCTCGGCCCCGACAAGAATGAGGTCAACCTGACCTTCGCGGCGAAAGACGGAAAGCAATGGATAAGCTCCGAAATCCGGATGTACCGTCCCGAAGGTGGCAAGTTCGAGATTGAATATTGGGACGTCAATGCCGCTGAAAAACCACCTGAATTGCTGGCCCATGCTGAACAAATGCGGATGTACACCAGCTGGTTTACGGCAGGCTTGGCGGTGATGGCGCTGCTTGGGTTAGCGTTGCTGATCTGGGTCGTCAAACGCCGCACACACATCATCGCGCCCGATGCAGTGATTGAAACGCGCCGCGTGGCGGCAACGGTGCGGGATGCTGACACCTGATTATTCGGCGGCGAGGAGCGTTTCGACCGGTGCGGGTTGTGCCGCTGCGTTTGGCCCAGAAAACACCATCACGCCGTCATCTACGGGTTCCTGCGTCAGGATTTTCTTCTCCGCTGCATAATCCTGCAACACACGCCACGGATGGCGATCGCCATTCTTCGGCAATTTGTCTAAGCTACGCGCGAAATAGCCCGAGCTGAAATCCTTGACGAACGGCAGACGCGGCATGTCGGGATCGGTCAGTTTCGGGTTCGCGACGACAGCGCCCTTGCGGTCCATTTCCTTAAGCAGGCGGCAAACATAATCGGCAACGATGTCGGTCTTCAGCGTCCATGACGCATTGATATAGCCGAACACGCTCGCAAGGTTTGGGATGTCGTTATACATTACGCCCTTGTAGTTGAAATGCTCGCCGAAATTCACAACCGCTTTGTCGACACTGATGACGGTCTTGCCCATCGTCACGAGATTGAGCCCGGTGGCGGTGATAATAATATCGGCGTCGATATGCTTGCCCGACGTCAACGCGATACCGGTTTTGGTAAAATGGTCGATATGGTCGGTAACGATTTCGGCTTTGCCTTGCGATATCGCCTTGAACATGTCGCTGTCGGGGATGAGGCACAGGCGTTGTTCCCACGGATTATAGCGTGGCACAAAATGAGTGTCGACATCAACACTGGCGGGCAGTTCCTTGCGCGCCATATCGATCAGCTTTGCTCCCATTTTCTCCGGACTTTTGCGCGCATACCAATATGTAAAGCGTTGCATATTAATATTGCGCCAGCGGGTAATCGCATAAGCCAGTTTTTCAGGCATGATCTTGCGGATAAATTTCGAAAAGGGGTCGATCGCCGGGCGCGACACCATATATGTTGGAGATCGTTGAAGCATCGTCACCTGCGCGCCCGCCTGCGCTATGACGGGCACGATGGTTACTGCAGTAGCGCCAGAACCGATGACCGTTACGTTCTTGCCGTGATAGTCGAGCCCTTCGGGCCAGTGCTGCGGATGGACGATTTGCCCGCCAAAATCGCCACTACCCGCAAAATCCGGAGTGTATCCGGCATCATAATCATAATAGCCCGAGCACATGAACAGGAAGCGCGCGGCAAAATGACGTTCGGCACCGCCATCGACAGCTTTTGCCGTTACATGCCAGCGCGCCTCGCTGCTCGACCAGTCGGCAGACATGGCCCGATGACCGAAATGAATGTGCGGATTGATACCATATTCATTGGCGGTCTGGCGGACATATTCATGGATTGCCGGACCATCGGCAATCGTCTTTTCATGCAACCACGGTTTGAAACGATACCCCAGAGTGTGCATGTCGGAATCCGACCGGATACCGGGATATCGGAACAAATCCCATGTGCCGCCCATATCGGCGCGCTGTTCGACTATGGCGTAGCTTTTATTCGGGCACTGCATCACCAGATGTGCTGCGGCACCGATGCCCGACAAGCCCGCCCCGACAATCAATACGTCTACATCGGTTTCCGGTTGCGCCATCGTCTCTCTCCAGTCGCTTTATCAAAAAAGCTTACTGACATCGTTGCAAATTGCAACTGGCTTTCGCTGAAGCCCGATCGGCGCTAGAGCGCGTTGCTACAGAACATCGGGCAGCTCTTTTCATGACCAGTAACGACGACGATTATATATATGACGAAGTGTCCGGCGAATGGATCAGCGCTGGCGATGCGCGCGACAGATGGGCTGCCGAGGGTCCAGTCGAGGTTCGGGATTCCGTCGGCAATATCCTTGCTGACGGAGATCAGGTTACGCTCGTTAAAGACCTCATGGTTAAGGGCGCCGGGCAGACATTGAAACGCGGCACAGTGATTAAATCGATCCGCCTGACGGGCGACGCGCAGGAAATCGATTGCCGGTTCGATGGGATCAAGGGATTGGTCCTGCGCGCTGAATTTGTGCGTAAACGGTAAATGATCAAGGTTGTACTTCGCATGTTGCTGGCGCTTGTCTATTTCGTGGCAGGTGTCCTCCATCTGAAATCGCCAGCCGGTTTTCTGGCGATCACGCCTGCATGGGTGCCGGTTCCGGAATATGTGGTCGCGTTTACCGGAGTTGCCGAGATTGCCGGTGCCGCAGGCTTGCTCATACCGCGCGTCCGAAGGGTCGCTGGCATCGGGCTGGCGCTATATGCGTTGTGCGTATGGCCTGCAAACTTCAACCATGCGGTCAACGATCTGACCATCGGCGATGATAATCTGAGTTGGTGGTATCACGGGCCAAGGCTTGCGTTCCAGCCGGTATTCATCTGGCTTGCCCTTTGGGTTGGTGACGTCATCCAATGGCCGTCACGCGAAACAAATTAGCGCGGCCCCGGTTATTATGCTATTCTTCGAACGCTATCATGCTGCCGAATTGGTAAAAAAAGGAGTCGCAACATGCACAAAGACGGCGATCACATCGATGTAACCGAAGAAGAGGCCAGTGCCGGTGTCAAAAACCAGGGGGTGCGTTATGTTCTGGCGGTGTCGTTGTTTCTTGCCATTGCCGTCCTGTCGCTGATGTGGATGACGGGCGCCGTACTGAACTGAATTCGACTTGAAAACGCGATAGCGTATTCCCACCTCGATATTGCGGGCCGGGCCCCTCTGGTCATTCCCATGGATGATGATGTCGGACCGCTTTAACATGTAAAGAGGACTGCCCCATGAATTCAGTCGTAGCTATGCCCTGCCCTGTGTGTAAAGTTGCGCTTGTGATGAGCGACCGCCAAGGCGTCGAGATAGATTATTGCCCGCAGTGTCGGGGCGTATGGCTCGACCGTGGTGAACTTGACAAGATCCTCGAACGCAGCGCATCAGAAAACATCGCGCCAGCACCGCGCCCTGCTGCGGTGCCTCAGGCCGAATATGCGCCGCAGGATTTTAGTCATCGCGAGGGCTTCGGGCGGCAACATCCTTATAAAAAGCGCAAAAAATCGTTTTTGGAAGAACTGTTTGATTAGCCACGGATTGCGCGCGAACGTCGCGTGGGTTAATCGGTGATGATGGCAAGACAATCTTTTCGCGCCCGGTTGCGCGCATTCCAGTGTATGCGCGATACGCCGCCGGACACCGGGTTCATCGCGGACCTGGAATTTCTGGAGAACCGCGATCTCGATCTGTCGGTCCGGCTCGGCGGAATGCTGGCGTTCAACGCCTTGATGGTAACGATAGGGACTCATCCCATCTCTGCCAGTCCGGGGGCACCGCTTAGCCTGGACGCGCCAACCCAGCAGGCGTTGGTTGTGGCGACAACGATCGGTCTTCTGCCGTTAATCGTGTCCTGCTATTTATGCCTTCGCGCGTTGCTGTTC
Source organism: Sphingomonadales bacterium (assembly GCA_031421975.1). GTDB lineage: Bacteria > Pseudomonadota > Alphaproteobacteria > Sphingomonadales > Sphingomonadaceae > Sphingorhabdus_B. The sequence goes on from JANOPT010000181.1 coordinate 6,156, forward strand.
GGTGAAGAGTTCGATGCCGACGGCCTCGATGGCGATGACACCGGACTGCGCCAGAGGCTGTTCGCCGCGTTCATTCATTCGATCGATGCCCAGGCCGATATGCTCAACAAGGCGGTTCGATGGACCATATCCGGCGGCGCGCTGATGATGTTCATATGGATATGGATTTTGGCCGACAAAATGGCGTGATCGTTTGCCGCTGGCGCTATCACCATTACTACTGAACCAGCGACGGGCGGTTATTCAAAGTCAATCAAGCGGCGTGACGCACAAAAAAGGGGCCGCCAATCGGCAGCCCCATTCTTATCATTTCAAACGGTGATCAGTCAGCCGACGAAAGGTTGATGGCCGAAGCCTTACCATTTTTGCCAACTTCAACTTCGTAGTTCACGCGCTGCTCTTTATCGAGCGAGTGCATGCCAGCCGCTTGCACTGCCGAGATGTGAACGAAGCTGTCATCGCCGCCACCATCGGGTGCGATAAAGCCATAGCCCTTGTCGGCATTGAAGAATTTTACGGTGCCAGTAGGCATATTGATGTTCCTTTCACGAAACAGGTAACCATATGGCAACAGCGCCACATGGGGAGCCAAGTCGTGGTAGGAAAGACGTTGCGCGCGCCGTCATATGCCGTCACGCGCCTCAAATTCCGTCGCGGTCGACGATAGCAAACGTCCTCATACGCGCTTTCCTACGATTTAGCAAACTGGAACGATCCTTGCGTCGTTATTCCTTTTCGCTGCCGCTGTCGCTTGCCTCCGCGATCTCCAGCTCTTCCGGTTTTCGGCGATCGAATTTTGCACCAAGATCTTCGGCTTTACTCTTGCTGAATTCCTTTGCGGCGGCGGGAAACATTTCCTCTTCCTCCTCGTCGATATGGTGTTCGTAACGATGGCGCATTTCGTCGAATTTTGACTTCCACGCGCTGTCCGCCATATCGATATCCTGAAGTTCACCCAACAGGTCGTCGATTTCCTTATGCTCTGCAACCGAATGGCGACCATCGTCCTGCAGTTCGGGATCAGCCAGCATGTTAGCGTATAAAGACTGTTCTTCTGCCGCCGCGTGCGCCGTCACCTCGACCCGGAATGCTTCAAAAAGGTCGCCGCGCTTTGCGGCCTGTTCAGTTCCGGAAATTGTTTCCAGCATATGCCGGTGAAGGTCGTGATCGGATTTCAATATCGAAAATATGTCGGCCATTATGGTACTCCCGCTGTTTGTCAGTCGCCAGAAAAACTGGCGGACCTTCGCTTGGTTCCATAGCACCCTATCAAATCGTAATGTGTTCATGACCGCCAACGCAACGGACGCCGATGCGCCATAGCCATGTAGCGCGATGAAAGCATGCATTTTGGCCCGAGGCCGGCACCTCACATCGGCTTTGGTTCCCACAATTCGACCTTTCGGCCTTCGGGGTCCATGATATGGGCAAATCTGCCATTGGGTTCGTCCATAAACGCCTTGATCGGCTCGACACCATGTTCGGCACATTGCGCCAAAATGCCATCGAGGTCATCCACCATCAAATTGAACATGAATTCCTTGTCGGACGGCAAAAAATAATCGGTGTCGCCGCCAAATGGCGAAAATATGGTCGCTGCGCCGGGATGTGATGCGGCGGCGTCAGGCGTAAAAACCATACCCCATTCTTCGAACGGAATGCCTAGCACGCGCGCATACCATTGTCGCGTCGCCGCAGGATCCTTTGATTTGAAGAACAGACCGCCCAACCCCAACACTTTTGCCATCTTGGAACTCCCTTGCTGTCGATGCATCCAATATGCGCCTCGTCATCGTGTCCGTCCATGGTCCAAAAAAGGGCTTTCGGAACAAATCCCACGCTTGATCCATTATCGATGCATCCTTTCATCCGAGCGGGTGTATGGGCGGCGCGCGCACCGATATTTGGTTTGCGTCAGCCGCAACCGGAGTTGCAACGTGGAAACCAGATTGATTATCGCTTATTCGTTGATCGCCCTACTAACGGCGCTTGCGCTGTTCGGCGTGATTGCGCTGTCGAAAAAGCGTACCAGAATACGTGACCGTGACGCCGGACGGGGCAGCCACAACTGAACGAGGAGTGACGAAGCGGCGCGCGAAATTAGGAGCGCTGGGCCAACTGAATGCGCGAACGGCGACGCTGCTATGCCGGTTCGTCCGCCAACCGTTGGAATATCGCCAGGATTTCCATCGGGGCTGCGGCTTTGATCGCACCTGCCGATACCTCCGCCTGGCTCCACATCCAGCTTCGTGCAGGGTCGTCGCGCATCGCCCATCGCGGAAACATCGGGCTGGTGACGGACGCCGAAACCAAAAGGTCGATATTCAGATGCCGGTCATCACCGATGATGCGGGCATAGGTCGCCTGAATTTCTGCGCCCGGTCCCTCGATCAATTGCAGATACATATCCGCCCGGCAGATCAGCGCGCCGGTTATGCCATCACGGGCATTGTTGGCACGCGACACGGTAAGGATGTCGTCGAGAACCGACGAATCGAACCCGAACGGCCTCGATGAATAGACAATTTGCGTCAACGACATCGGCCGTTCCTCCCAAGACTACATCCGGCTATAGGCCAATTACGCCCAATCCGTCACCGGAAATTGCAGCTAACCCCGCCCCACATGTTCGTGATTTTTGCAGACTTGCCCTTGCCATCGAGCAATCCGAAAAGTTCGCCTGCCGCAAATTCGGTGCCAAGCGTCGTTTCGGAAACCTGCGCGGCATAGGCACCGTCCAGGTCGGCACGGCTGCTGCCTGGGCCAATGCCGCTTGCGGTCGTGATCGCCCCGCTCGCACGTTCATCAAGATTCCAGCCCACGAATGTGCCGCCCTGGAAGTAAAGCCCAAGGCCGTCGGGCCAGTTGGCATAATCCAGCGGCCCTGCCCCGCATTCTTCGTTGCGCCCTGTTCCAGGTGGTCCGCGAAAAGCGAGCATCGCCAGCACGTCGGCGCGCTTCATGCCAAAGGCTACGGACCGGGCCGAACCGCTTTGTTTGTTGAACAACCGCAGCCCCTCGGCATCGACCGCCAAAGCCGGGCTTTCTTTCGCGGCCATGGAGGGATCAGGCACGGCGGGCGCCGTTTTGGCGGGTGCAGAGTTCTGCGATACCGCCGGCCCGGTTTCGGGCGCCTCGTCGGATGGCGCGTCGTTGCTGCACCCCGCCAATGCCGCCAGTGCCAGAATCACCAGCGGGATTATCCTCATTTGGCCAGCCGCCGGTTGTTGGCGCGCACGCTTTTGGAATAATGGGCGATGCTGCCGCTCACGATGCTTTCCGGGCTAAGTCCGTGTTTCCCCGTGGCGATGTCGAGCCCCAGCGCGATGTTTGCCGCGACCTTCTCGCTCACCATCCGCTCGGCCTCTTT
>JANOPT010000182.1:0-2229 GCA_031421975.1 Sphingomonadales bacterium
TGGTGAACACGCCCTCAGGAATGTCTTTATGGTTAGCGCCAAGAACGCGCAGGCCGCCCACGAGCACCACCAACTCTGGTCCAGACAGGCCGAGCAACGACGCCTTGTCGAGCAACAGCTCCTCGGTTTTCACCGGCTGACGGGTTTTGAGATAGTTACGGAACCCATCGGCCTGCGGCTCCATCCAGTGGAAGCTCTCGACATCTGTCCAATCCTGAGACGCATCGCCGCGACCGCCCGTGAACGGCACGGTGACATCAAAGCCGCCATCCTTAGCCGCCTTCTCGACCGCCGCCGAACCCGCCAGCACGATCGCATCGGCAAGCGATATCGAGCCACGCAGCTCGTTAAGCTTGGCCAGCACCGTGGCAAGCTCGGCTGGGTCGTTGACGTCCCAGTCCTTTTGCGGGGCGAGAGCGATGCGCGCACCATTAGCGCCACCGCGCTTGTCCGACTTACGATAGGTCGAGGCCGAAGCCCAGGCCGTCTTGACGAGTTGCGAAACGGTCAGGCCACTCGATAACACCGCCGATTTGAACGCGGCAACATCGGCGTCCGACGGCGCAGTACCAGCAGGCACCGGATCTTGCCAGATTAGTGTTTCCTCCGGCACTTCTGGCCCAAGATACTCGCTCTTTGGACCCATGTCGCGATGGCACAGCTTGAACCATGCACGTGCGAATGCGTCATCAAGCGCCGCCTGATCATCGCGGAACCGCTCGGAAATTGCACGGAACTCGGGGTCCATCTTCAGCGCCATGTCGGCCGTGGTCATCATCGTCGGCACGCGCTTCGATGGATCACGCGCATCTGGAGCCATGTCCTCGGGATCGGGATTGATCGGCTGCCACTGCTTTGCACCCGCAGGCGAGGTCACCAGTTCATAGTCGTACTTGAACAGCAGACGGAAATAGTCGCCGCCCCATTGCGTCGGATTTGGTGTCCAAGCACCCTCAATGCCCGAAGTGGTGATATGGCCTTTGCCAATCTCGTCGGTGTCCGTCAGCCAGCCGAAGCCCTGCTGATGCATTGCCTCGCTTGCCGGGGCCTTGCCAAATGTTTCGCCGGGCTTGGCACCGTGCGCTTTGCCGAAAGCGTGGCCGCCAGCGGTGAGTGCAACAGTTTCTTCCGAATTCATCGCCATACGGCTGAAAGTCGCGCGCATGTCTCGCGCCGATTGGAGCGCATCGGGGTTGCCGCCTGGCCCTTCCGGGTTGACGTAAATCAGACCCATCTGGATCGCCGCGAGCGGTCCTTCGAGTTCTTCGGTTTCGCCGTCGACGAGGCGCGTTTTTGCACCTTCGTTTACCCAGATTTCTTCTGCTCCCCAGAAGGTGTCGCCTTCGGACTGATAAACGTCCTTACGGCCCCCGCCAAAGCCGAACACTGGTCCGCCCATGCTTTCGATCGCAACATTGCCGGCGAGAATAAACAAGTCTGCCCAGCTGATCGACTGGCCATATTTCTGCTTGACCGGCCACAGCAGGCGGCGAGCCTTATCCAAATTGCCGTTGTCGGGCCAGCTGTTGAGCGGCTCGAAACGCTGTTGCCCTGAATTAGCTCCGCCGCGTCCGTCAGTCACCCGATAGGTACCAGCGGCGTGCCATGCCATCCGGATCATGAAAGGTCCATAATGACCATAATCGGCAGGCCACCAAGGCTTGCTGTCAGTCATCAGCGCGGTGAGGTCGTTCTTCAACGCTTGATAATCAAGCTTTTTGAACGCTTCGGCGTAGCTGAACTCTTCGCCCATCGGGTCGGGCGACACGCCATGTTGATGGAGCATGTCGACCGGCAACGCGTCGGGCCACCAATCCTTGTTCTGACGTCCCAGCAGCGAGCGAATTTTTACCTCGCCGCCACTGCGCATCGGGCAACCTTCGCCGGGATCTGCGTCTGCCATAATAATTTCCTCTCTATTGGGTTCGATTCATTGAATTAAGAATGGCACGTGCGGTCAAATCGGTCAAAGCAATGAAACCAGACACACTAATCGATTTTGTCGAAGTTAGATTCCGTCGGCCAAACCAGACCTTAACCTTTTTCCTGCTTGAAACTTTGTCTGCTCGCGCCGATGTAGGCATCAATACGAAAACAGACCATCTTTGAGGTATTTCATGCACGTTCCATTTGACCCGGTTCAAGCCCTAGTCCCCGTCGTAATCGAGCAATCGAACCGAGGGGAGCGTAGCTGGGACATTTTCTCGAGGCTACTGCGTGAACGTATCA
>JANOPT010000183.1:0-1883 GCA_031421975.1 Sphingomonadales bacterium
GCATGCGCCTCGGACAGCGAGCCGCCGAACACGGTGAAATCCTGACTGTAGACATAGACCAGACGGCCATTGATCGTGCCGCTGCCGGTGACCACGCCGTCGCCGGGGAATTTTTGGCTCTCCATGCCGAAATCGGTGCAATTGTGAGTCACATAGGCGTCGAGTTCCTCGAAGCTGCCTTCGTCGAGCAGGATATCGAGCCGTTCACGGGCGGTCAGGCGGCCCTTGGCATGTTGCGCATCGATCCGCTTCTGCCCGCCACCCATTTTTGACGCTGCGCGCCGTGCTTCCAGTTCAGCGATATTGGCCGACATGTAGGCTCCCCGGTTGCTTGTTTATACGAATGCCTTGGCACCCCGTTCTGTCAAATGCAAATTAATCGTCCGATTAAATGTGCTAGGTTTGCCCGATATAGAAAGCTGCCAAATCATGAAATTCGCGCTATAGGCGCGCCTCATGACTGACATTCATCCCATTAAAGTCGCGGCGCTTTACCGTTTCGTGGCGTTTGACGCGCCTGAAACGTTGCAGCCTGTAGTTCAGGCGCAATGCGACGCGGGTGGTATCAAGGGAACGATATTGCTGGCGCGCGAAGGCATCAACGGGACGGTTGCGGGTGCGCCGGAGTCTATCGACGCGCTGATACTGTTCCTGCGAAACCTGCCGGGCTGTTCGGAACTCGACGTTAAATATTCGCATGCCGATAAAATGCCATTCTACCGGATGAAAGTCCGGCTGAAGAAAGAGATCGTCACATTGGGCGTTCCGGGCATCGATCCCAAACGCGAGGTTGGCACTTATGTCCAGCCCGAGGATTGGAACGCGCTGATATCCGACCCCGACACGGTATTGATCGATACGCGCAATGATTATGAAGTCGCGATTGGGACGTTCGAAGGCGCGGTCGACCCCAAGACCAAATCGTTCACCGAGTTTCCGGGGTGGTTCCGCGAACACCGCGAGGAACTGACGGCGGGCAAGACGAAATTCGCGATGTTTTGCACCGGCGGGATCCGCTGTGAAAAATCGACGGCGTTCCTGAAGGCCGAGGGCATCGACGAGGTCTATCATCTCGAAGGCGGCATCCTGCGCTATCTCGAAACCGTGCCCGAAGCGGAGAGCCAATGGCAGGGCGAATGCTTTGTCTTCGACGAACGCGTGTCGGTAAAACACGGGCTCGAACTCGGCGAAATGGAATTATGCCACGCCTGCCGTCGTCCGATTTCGCAAGTGGACAAAGCATCGCAACATTTCATCGAAGGCGTATCCTGCCCGGCCTGTTACGCTGAGCGCAGCGACGAGGACCGCGCGCGCTTTGCCGAGCGGCAGAAGCAGATTGCTTTGGCCAAGAAACGCGGCAAGCAGCATATCGGGGTCAATCCGCGTGATAAAATCTAAATCACCTTCCCCCGTTCGTGTCGAGCCTAGTCGAGACACCGTGAGGTTGCACATGCCATATGGGTGTCTCGACGATGCTCGACACGAACGGATGGGGTCATGGTGACCGCGCGCCCCATCCTCTACAGCTTTCGCCGTTGCCCCTATGCTATGCGCGCGCGGATGGCGATTGCGGTCAGCGGGGTGAAGGTCGAACTGCGCGAAGTGGTATTGCGCGATAAACCGCCCGAGCTGATCGAAGCATCGGCAAAAGCTACGGTGCCGGTTTTGGTGTTGCCCGCTGGCGATGTGATCGATGAGAGTCTTGATGTCATGCGCTGGGCGCTGCGCCAGAAAGACCCTGAGAATTGGCTGGCTTCGGATAATATAGGTTTGATCGAACAGAATGACGGTCCCTTCAAAGCAGCGCTCGACCGGTATAAATATCCGCATCGTTATGGTCTGGAGGACGGCACAGAACACCGCGGCGCTGGTTTGGCCATTTT
>JANOPT010000184.1:0-2180 GCA_031421975.1 Sphingomonadales bacterium
CCACGCGCTATCCTTTGGGCGTCGCACGCGGGCAGGTTGCCAAGACCTATATTGTTGCCGAGGCCGAGGACGGGTTGGTCCTCGTCGACCAGCACGCCGCGCACGAACGGCTGGTGCTGGAAAGGATGCGCGCCGCGATGGTGGCAGCAGGCGGTGCTGTTCCATCACAAGCCTTGCTACTCCCCCAAGTGGTCGAACTCGACGAGCCAGCCTGCGATCGGTTGGAAGCACGCGCCGGGGAGCTCTCCGCTTTCGGGCTCGACCTGGAACGCTTCGGTCCCGCCGCGATGCTCGTGAGGGCAACGCCGTCGATGCTTGGGCAGGGCGATGCCAAAGGATTAGTAGAAGACCTGGCCGACGACCTTGCCGCGTATGACGAAGCGCTATCGTTAAAGGAGCGCATCGACCATGTCGCCGCAACCATGGCCTGTCACGGTTCGGTCCGCGCTGGTCGCGTGCTGTCGGTGCCTGAAATGAATGCGCTGCTCCGCGAAATGGAGGTCACCCCGCGCTCAGGCCAGTGCAATCACGGGCGACCCACTTGGGTGAAGCTGGCGCTCGGCGATGTTGAGAAGCTGTTCGGACGAAAATAACCTGACAACAATCGATTTTTTGCGTGACAGCACAATTTTATTGCTCTTGCGCGCGACAATCTAACGCGCTCTAAATGCCCTATATTCAGGGTATGAGGAGCCTCCATGATTCAGCGTAAATTCTTGCTCGCACTGGCATTGGCCGGTGTGTCCATCCCTGCGACCGCGCAGGTCGATGAAACCAACCGCCTCGTCGATGAAGGCATGAACCGCTCGCAGGTCATGAGCCTGGCGCAGGAAATGACCGATGATATCGGGCCGCGCCTGACCAATTCGCCTGCGATGCGCCGTGCCGAGGCTTGGGCTATCGACAAGTTCACCGGCTGGGGCCTACAAAATGTCCGCCGCGATGCGTTTGATTTTGGACGCGGGTGGGAGATTGTTTCGTCGAGCGCGCGGATGACTGTGCCGCGTCCGCTGCAACTGACCGCGATTCCTGTTGCATGGACACCGCCGACCAATGGCGTGCTGTCGGGCGAGGTTGTTGTTGCGCCGATGTCGAAGCTTCGTCATTTTGACGAATATAAGGGCAAGCTTGTGGGCAAGATCGTGATGGTCTCTTTGCCCGGCACCGGCTCCGAAGGCGATAAGCCCGCATTCCGCCGCTACACATCGGAGGAATTGGGCAAGCTCGATGCGTTCGACCAGCCCAAATACGATCCTGAGGAACTTAACGCGCGGTTGAAGCGTGTTGAATTTGTCGAGAAGCTTGATGCGTTCCTGAAATCCGAAGGTGCGATCGGCTGGGTGCGGATGTCATACCGCGACGGCAAACTGGTGCATGGCGCAGGCTATAATTTCCGCACCGGGCGTACGCTCAACCTGCCGGGCATCGAGTTGTCGGCAGAGGATTATCGCCGCCTCGTTCGCCTGACCAAGACGGGGCGCAAGCCAGTCATCGAATTCGAAAACAACGTCCGTTTCGACGACAGCGACGCCAACGGGTATAACATCATCGCCGAAATCCCCGGCAGCGACCCCAAATCGGGCTATGTCATGGCAGGCGCGCATTTCGACAGCTGGGTAGCTGGCGACGGCGCAACCGACAATGCAGCGGGCAGCGCGGTGGTGATGGAAGCCGCGCGCATATTGAAACGTATGGGAACGCCCAAGCGCACGATACGCTTCGCGCTGTGGTCAGGCGAGGAACAGGGCCTGATCGGCAGCCGCGCGTACACAGAAAAATATCTCGCCAAGCGCGAGCCGAAACCGGGGACTGATCCGAATGGTCTCGAAGCCTTTTACGACTGGACCTATCGTTACCCGATCATTCCGCAGCCGGGCTACCACGACCTCAAAGCTTATTTCAACATGGACAATGGATCGGGCAAATTCCGCGGCATATACGCAGAGGGGAATGCCGCTGCTGTGCCTTTACTAAAGGAATGGCTCACACCGTTTTCAGGCATGGACGCCAGCCGCGTTGTCGCTGCCGACACGTCCGGCACCGATCATGTTTTCATGCAGGCGGTCGGCGTACCGGCGTATCAATTCATTCAGGATCCGCTCGATTACTCGACCCGTACGCACCACAGCAATGCCGACACCTTCGACCATCTGAAAGCCGAAGACATGCGGCAGGCAGCG